>NZ_DATNPA010000026.1:0-8904 GCF_036703385.1 Allocoleopsis sp.
CAAATATTATTAACAGAAGGTATTCACTATGCAACTGCAATATCGCAAACTGGATTACGACATTCAACTGAATAGACAGTCTATAAACTATGCTGCTGATAGTATTCCTAAGAACGCCAATAAGAATGATAAGTTAGTTTGTCAGTGGTTGAGGGACAAAAACTCGAAGCTGTATTGTCAATGGAAATTATCAGAGTAATCTCAGACTCTGAGATTAGTTTACTTCACGGAGTTATTAGCTAATCGCTTCTTACCTTCCAATGCCAGACTAATCGCGATGAAGAGTACGGTGAGTCCTTGAATCGCATAAACAATGGTTACGGGGACATCTGCACTACGTTGCATGACGTTGGCACCACTACGTAAGGCACCGAAGAAGAGGGACGTGAAGACAATACCAGGGATGCTGCCACGACTTAAAAATGCGATCGCAATCGCATCAAACCCGTACCCTCCAGAAAAGTTCTCGAATAAGCGATATTTCAATCCCATCACTTCCGAGGCACCGGCTAACCCAGCTAACCCCCCAGCGAGTGCCATCACGAACATGATGGTGCGTTCGACAGACATCCCTGCATAACGGGCGGCGATGGGATTTTGTCCAACGGCTTCGATTTGATAACCGAGGGGCGATCGCGCAAACACGACCCACAATACTCCTGCTGCCACTAAAGCAATCAGAATCCCAGCATGGCTTTGAGTTTGGGGCAGAATAGTCGGGAGTTGTGCTGATTCAGGTAGCTTGGGTGAAAAGGGACTCGGCGCACCCGGTGCCAGCATTGGCCCCGTAACCAGGTAACTGATAAAGTACTGTCCTACATAGTTCAGCAGCAGGGTTGTAATCACTTCATTAACACCCCGCACCGCTTTGAGATAGCCCGGAATTAACCCCCAAATGGCTCCCAAGAGAAACCCTCCCAGCAACGCTAGGGGCAGATGAATCACTAGAGGCAAGCCTTGGACATATAGCCCAATTAATGCACTTCCCAACCCTCCCATGTAGATTTGCCCTTCCCCGCCGATGTTGAACTGCCTTGCCTTTAAAGCAACCAGTACGCCTAAACTGGTCAGCAATAATGGAGTAGTTTTGGTTAGGGTGTTGCCAAAGCCGTAGTAGTTGGTTAGGGATTCTTGAAATAAGACTGTGTAGGCAAAGAGTGGGTTCTTTCCGGCGATCAGGATTAAGCCAGCACCCACAAGGAGGGCGGCTGCGATCGCAATCAGTGGCGATACAATGGGCAGCAGAACGGGTTGAATCCGATTAGTTTCCATCATTGCTGTTCAAAGAAGACAAGGTATACAACGGGAACCACGCCTATTGGATCATGTTTGTGTTGGAAGTTTGCCACCCGTCATCAAGTAACCGATTTGTTCCACAGTAGCGGTGGCAGCATCGAGGATATCGACGAATTCACCTTCATACATAACGGCAATGCGATCGCTCATTGCCATCACTTCTTCTAATTCAGTCGAAATGTAGAGAATTGCCGCCCCTCGTGCCCGTTGTGCCAATAAAGACTGCTGTACATATTCTGTTGCCCCAACATCCAAACCTCTTGTGGGTTGCATGGCGACAATGAGTATTGGTTCCCCAGAAAGTTCTCTGGCTAAAATGACTTTTTGCTGATTACCACCGGATAATTGGCTGACTCTAACTTCTCCATGTTCTGCGCGAATATCAAACTTGGCGATCGCTGTATTCGCATGGTCACTAATGGCTTCGTTTTGTAAAAACCAGTTGCGGCAAAAGGGCAAATATTTAAAGACTTTGAGAATTAGATTGTTGGCAATACTAAACCCCATCACCAAGCCCATTTTTTGCCTATCTTCTGGGATATAGCCAACTTTGAGATGCTTGACTCGTTTTTGGGGTGTCCAGTGGGTGATATCTTCTCCCGCTAGCTGAATTTGTCCCTGAGTAATGGTACGTAACCCGGTAATGGCGTCGGCTAATTCTCGCTGTCCATTGCCATCAACTCCTGCTATCCCTAGAATTTCACCCGAATGGATTTGAAAGGACACATCCCGCACAATCGGTAACTTGCGATCGTCTTTTACCTGTAACTGTTGTACATCCAGGACTACCCCTCCTTGGCAAGGGGAACTTGTACTCTCCTCTCCTGCTATGAGAGGAGTAGGGGGAGAGGTTAAGGGAGGCAATTTATCTAACTTAAATAAAACCTCTCGCCCTACCATCAATTTGGCTAACTCTTGGCGCGTCGATTCCTGCGTCGTCGTTGTGGCAACTACCTTACCACGCCGCAGTACCGTTACTGTATTGCACAGTTGCATCACCTCTTCTAGTTTGTGGCTGATGAAGATAATCGTCTGTCCATTTGCAGCTAACTGACGCAACACTTTGAACAGCGATTCAATTTCTGGGGGAGTGAGTACCGCTGTGGGTTCATCTAAAATCAGTAAGTTTGCCTGACGGTAGAGGGATTTGAGAATTTCTACTCGTTGTTGTGTACCAACGGGCAAGTCTTCGACTCTGGCTAGGGCATCAACTTCTAAGTTGTAGGATTTGGACATTGCTGCAATGTCTGCTGCTTTTTGGCGCAAATTCAACTGCCACTTTAATTCTGTTCCTAAGATAATATTTTCTGTCACTGTTAGTTGGGGCACCAGCATAAAATGCTGATGAATCATCCCAATACCTTGTTGAATAGCAACGCTAGGGGAAGTAATTTCTACAGGTTTATCTTGGAGATAAATTTGACCGTGATCGGGACGGTAAAGACCACACAAAATGTTCATGAGTGTGGTTTTGCCTGCGCCATTTTCTCCTAGTAAGGCATGGATACTGCCGGCGTCAATACTCAGGTTAATATCCTCATTGGCAACAAAGTTACCAAATCGTTTGCTAATTCCCTCCAGACGTAAATAGGCCATTTTTAGAGCCAATCGCTGACTTAAGTCAATTTTATCTTCTTATCAATGATTCCCTGTATGGCGTCCTTTGCCTTTTTCTGAACATCCTCTGGCACCATGCTGCCAAATTTTCCTAAATATAGAATGTCGGGTTTTTCCCACCCAATGCTATAGATTTGCCCCGTAAGCTGTTGGTTCTTGGCGAGTTCAGAAATATAAGCGATCGCTAAATCGATTCGCTTAACTATACTCGTTAACACCGCCTTTGGTGCAACCTCTTGCTGGTCGGAGGTATTCCCAATTGCATAGATTCCTTTTTCACTCGCCGTTTCTAACACCGCTGGAGAAGCATTGTCTAGCCACTGGAAAATTACATCATTTCCCGATGAAATCAACGCTAATGCAGCTTCTTTTGCCTTGGCGGCATCATTCCAGTCTCCCGTGTAGCTGGCAGTCACCTTAATATCAGGTTTGACTGACTTTGCCCCTAACTCAAAACCGCGCTTCTCATCATCAGTCGATTGGAACTGCTGCGCACAAAGATAAGCAATCTTGTTCGCTTTCGTCATTGAAGCCGCCACAATGCCGCTAACGTAAGCACTTTGCAAACTGTCAATGCGTAATGAGGCAATGTTGTCACCTTTAACAGCACCATTCACCCCAACAAAAAAGGTTTTAGGAAACTCAGCCGCAACTTGTTGAATCGAGGCATCAAATTGTCCCCCGTGTGCAAAAATCAGGTTATATCCGCGACGGGCAAAGTCCGATAAGGTTTCCACCTGATCAGATTGTCCTACTTTTTCTACGTAGGCTGTCTCTGCACTCTGTTTGTCTTTAACAACTTTTAGCCCCGTAAATCCGACTTGGTTCCAAGCTTTATCTGTAATAATTCCCGGCAAAACCATTGCGACTTTGAAGGTTTTATTCGCATCTGTAGTCGTCTTTTTTTCACTAGATGAGGTTGGTATAGAGCTAGAATTATTAGTACAAGCTTTCAAGAATAAACTACTAGCCAATGCCGCTGAACCGTATCCGATTAATTGACGCCTGCTATATCTTCTTTTCATGGTTGTTCTTATCCTTGACCTTGGAAAATAATATTAGATATCTGCTCTGATTTTTAATTTATGAGCTATCTAAACGTTTACAAACCTTCTTTCTATTTCCAGGATACCTACTTAACTAGAAAGAATTGTTGTATAATCAGCTACAAAAATATATTTTATTTAAAATCTCCAGTTGGACTATTATAAGGTTTTAAAAAAATGAGTCACTGTAATCATTAATTAAAAAATGGAAGTTTTGGATGGGCAAGCCTTGTTTATCACAGTATTCCTTGGTATTTTCAGTAAAAAATTAAGGTAATGTTATGAGTAAAATAGATTCAATTCATCGCCGCAAGTTTCTCCAGTACGGTTCGCTTCTCCTTGGGTCTGGCCTTGTTGTTGCCTGCAACAATAGTAGCAACAAAGCCTCCTCACCGATTACTTCTCCAGCTTCTAACTCATCCTCTAGTGGCAAACTCGACAAAGTTACCTATGGAACTAACTGGTATGCTGAAGCCGAACATGGTGGCTTCTACCAAGCCATTGCCACAGGAATATACCAAGAACATGGCCTAGATGTCACGATTAAAATGGGAGGGCCTCAGGTTAATGGTACTCAACTCCTCATGGGCGGTGCTGTAGATTTCTTCATGGGGTACGGTGCGGATGCTATTCAAGCTGTAGAACAAGGAATTCCTAAAGTTACCGTAGCGGCTATCTTCCAAAAAGACCCCCAAGTTTTGATGGCTCATCCTAATACAGGCGTAAAGACTTTAGCAGACCTCAAAGGTAAGCCAATTTTTGTTTCGGGAACAGCCAATACGACGTTTTGGCCTTTCCTCAAGGCAAAGTATGGCTTCACCGATGACCAAAAGCGTCCTTATAACTTTAATCCCGGCCCCTTCCTAGCGGATAAGAATTCCGTCCAACAGGGTTATGTAACATCTGAACCGGGTATCGTTAAGAAGCAGGGCGGATTTGAGCCGGTTGTGTTTCTATTGGCAGATTACGGCTATACTCCCTACTCCACGACGATTGAAACAAAACGAGAACTCGTTGAAAAAAATCCAGATTTGGTGCAGCGGTTTGTCGATGCTTCGATTAAAGGCTGGTATAGCTATTTGCAAGACCCTACCCCTGGAAATAAGCTGATCAAGCAAGCGAATCCAGAAATGACAGATGAGCTACTGACCTATAGTGTACAAAAGCTCAAAGAATATGGTCTGATTGTTTCTGGTGATGCAGAAAAAATGGGAATTGGAGCGATGACAGAAGCTCGCTGGAAATCATTATTCGATACGATGAGCAAGGGCGGTGTGTTTAAGCCAGACACAAAGTTACAAAATGCATTCACTCTCAAATTTATTAATAAGGGTTTAAAAAGTATCTAAGTGAGATGCAGGTAATCAAAAAAGCATACCAAATCGGATTACTCGCCATTATTAGTTTCTTTGGGAGTCTCTCAACACTTTCCCTGCTAAAACCAACCCCTGCATTTTCGACAACCCAGGTGTTGGCTCAAACACCAGACCCCCGGAAAGCGGAAGCCGATCGGCTGTTTCAGCAAGCTAATCAGCAGCAGCTAGCGAATCAAATGGAGGCTGCTATCCAGTCTCTGCAAAAGGCACTGACTCTTTATCGAGAAATCAACGATCGCCAAGGAGAAGGAAGTACACTACTGAGTTTGGGATCGGCTTACTTTTCCTTGGGTAATTATGCCAAAGCACTGGAGTACAATCAGCAGCGTTTAGACTTAATGCAGAAAATCAGCGATCGCCAGGGTGAGGCGAGTGCCTTAGGGATGCTCAGTAACATTTACAGTATTCTGGGTAACAAAGCCAAAACCCTTGAGTATCAGCTGCAAAGTCTGGCGATAACGCGCACACTGGGTGACCGTAAGCAAGAGGGATTCGCCCTTCAGAGTCTAGGCGGAACTTACACCGTTTTAGGCGATGCTGCCAAAGCGATTGATGCGTATCAGCAAAATTTGGCGATCGCACAGGAATTTCAAGACCCTCTACAAACCGATTTAGCTCTTTCAGGGCTGAGCATGGCTTATGTTAACCAAGGCAACTATACCAAAGCGCTGGAATACGCTCAACAGCGTTTAGCCCTGATCCGAAAAAGTAGCGCTCGCCAACAGGAGGGAAATGCTCTGCTGGCTCTTAGCAATATCTACCAAGCTCTAGGCGATGCGACAAAAGCAATGGAGTATAGGCAGCAGAGTTTGGAACTCGACCAGAAAATGGACAATTCTTTCGGTGAGTCTACCAATCTGTTCATCCAGGCGAATAGTTACGAGTCGCAAGGCAACTATGCCAAATCGATTCAGTTGTATCAGCAGAGTCTGGAACTTGTACGGAAAATGGGCAATTCCGTGCAGGAAGGATACATTCTCAACGCCTTGGGGCGATCGCTATTTTTGTCTGGCAATCTTGCTCAAGCCAAAGAAACGCTACTTTCTGCCATTCAAATTGAGGAATCCCAGCGCCGAGGCTTAGATGACAGCAATCAGGTGTCATTTTTTGACAACCAGGTTAAGAGTTACGATACCTTACAACAAGTCCTTGTTGCCCAAAATCAGCCTGAAGCCGCTCTGGAAATCTCTGAGCGATCGCGTGCCCGTGCGTTTGTAGAGTTGTTGGCTAAGCGGTTATCGGGTAACTCAGCCACTCCACCAACGATTGCTCCGCTCACAATTAAACAACTTAAAAAAATTGCTCAAGACCAGAAGGCTACTCTTGTTGAATATTCATTGATTGGTAGAAACTTAGAGCTTTTTACTTGGGTCGTCAAGCCTACAGGGGAAGTCGGGTTTCACCGGACGAACTTGATTGAATTCCTAGGTACCTCCTCTATAGAAGACCTCGTCACCAGCAGCCGTCAATCTATCGGTGCGAGGGGTCGTGGTCTTGCTGTTGTTGCCAAGGTTGATGGAGCTAGCCAACCTCAAGGAACCAGCCAAACTCAACAGCTACAGCAACTGCATAAACTCTTAATTGAACCGATTGCTGAACTCCTGCCAAAAGACCCAAGCGCCCACGTAATTTTTGTTCCTCAGGGCGCTCTATTCTTGGTTCCCTTCGCCGCGCTCCAAGATACTTCGGGTCAATACTTGATTGAAAAACACACGATTCTTACTTCTCCTGCCATTCAAGTACTGGATTTAACCCATCAGCAACGGCAGCGTATTCCAGGTTCAGCCACGCAGAAGTTGGTAGTCGGCAATCCCACCATGCCGATGATAGGAACTCCACCCCAACAGTTGCCCAGCTTACCCGGTGCCGAAAAGGAAGCTCTAGAGATTGCCAAATTGCTAGACACCAAAGCCCTAATCGGCAACCAGGCTACCAAAACCGCTATCTTGGCGCAGCTACCCCTCGCGGGGGTGATTCATCTAGCCACTCACGGGTTACTGGATGATTTTAAAGGGTTGGGTGTACCGGGAGCGATCGCTCTGGCTCCATCCGGAGCTGATAATGGTCTGCTCAGAGCTGACGAAATACTCAATCTCAAACTTTCTGCCGAATTAGTCGTCCTCAGCGCTTGTGACACTGGGCAGGGAAAAATTACTGGGGATGGGGTAATTGGTTTATCTCGCTCTCTGATTAGTGCAGGTGTCCCTAGTGTTATGGTTTCTTTGTGGTCAATACCCGATGCTCCTACGGCTTTTTTGATGAGTGAATTTTATCGCAACTGGCAGCATCATCCTGACAAAGGTCAAGCTTTACGATTGGCAATACTTGCCACGATGAAGCAAAACCCCAATCCGGTTAACTGGGCCGCTTTTACTTTAATCGGTGAATCAGATTGAGGTGATGCCACCGCTGCTCAAGGATGTTGAGCGAAAGTGTGATTCAGTATTCTTGGAAGTAAATGCTATCCATCTAAAATCTAGAAATATCATGAGTTCTCGCCCTGCCAACAGCACTATGCATCGCGGTGCGATCGCCATTCATCAAGTCAACAAGGTTTACTCCAACGGGACTGTAGCCTTGCAAGACATGAACTTAAGCATTGGTGAAGGTGAATTTATCAGTTTAGTTGGGCCTTCGGGATGCGGTAAAAGTACGGCACTACGATTGATTGCAGGTTTAGGTCAAATGAGTGCTGGCACCATTATGTTGGGAGACGGTCAGGAAAAGCCAGAACTAGCGTTCGTGTTCCAAGAAGCAGCCCTTATGCCTTGGGCTAATGTAGTTGAGAATGTGCGTCTGCCGTTGAAATTAGCGGGTGTAGCGAAACTCAAGTCGCGTGCAACGGTGCAAGACGCCATTAACTTAGTGGGATTGACGGGATTTGAGCACAGCTATCCTCGCGAGTTATCGGGTGGAATGAAGATGCGGGTATCCATTGCTAGAGCGCTGGTGACTGAGCCAAATATTATGCTGATGGATGAGCCGTTTGGTGCCTTGGATGAGATGACCCGCAGTAAACTCAATAGCGACTTACTAAATCTGTGGCAGCAAAAACACTGGACAGTTGTGTTTGTCACTCACAATATCTATGAAGCGGTGTACTTATCGAATCGAGTGATTGTCATGGCTCCGCGTCCGGGGCGGGTGGTAGCAGATATCACGGTTGACGCCCCTTATCCTCGCCGCTCAGATTTTCGCACGTCTCGAATCTGTAATGAGTATTGCCGCGAAGTCTCTGCTCGTTTGACGGAAGCCGTGACGGGTTTTTCTGGAGAAACAGCAGGTGTGCCCTAAGACTGTTTTGAAAGTATCCGAAGGAAATAAGTTTAACTAATGGGTTGAGAAATAGGCGTGAGTGCAAGATGATAACCGAGTTGTGTAGCACGATGACAAAGACGTTGGAGTAAACGGTCTTGTTGACGTTTCTCAAGATAATTAGCCCCTAGGTCTCGATAAGGCTCATGCTTGGTGAGCATATGATAAAGAGCAATCAAAATGCGATGAGCTACAGCCACAATCGCCTTTCGGTGTCCACGCCGTGCAACTAAACGACGATACACGGCACTCAG
>NZ_DATNPA010000027.1:0-47742 GCF_036703385.1 Allocoleopsis sp.
ACGATGACTCGGGTCTGTTTCCCACACTGACGAATCTGACGCACGGTAACCGATTCACCGTGCAAGGGATGAATCGGGTTAGTAATCTTTATACTTCCCGAAGGTCGGTTGAAGCTGTGTGTAGTCTGAGCGTAGCGTTCCAACGATGACAGACCGTGCCACACAAGCATTGGTAAAACAAGCTTTAGAGCCAGAATGGGAGGCAAAATTCGAGTCCTCCAGCTATGGCTTCAGACCCGGACGCTCATGTCACGATGCGATTGAGGCAATATTTGACGCCACCAAGCTAAAGCCAAAATATGTGCTAGACGCCGATATCGCCAAATGTTTCGACCGCATCAACCACAAAGCACTGCTTAACAAATTAAATACATTCCCCACCATTCGCCGACAAATTCGAGCATGGTTACAAGTGGGAGTGATGGACGGTAAACAACTGTTCCCGACATCTGAGGGTACACCTCAAGGAGGGGTAATCTCCCCACTATTGGCAAATATTGCCCTCCACGGTATGGGAAATCGGATAAAACAGGCATTCCCCAAAATGTCATACAGTAGTAAGGAAACCTGGTTCCACAAAAAGGGAGAAGATTTCACAACTCCCCACCTTATCCGATACGCGGACGATTTTGTTATCCTCCACGAAAATCTTGCCGTTGTTCAAAGATGTCAGCAGATAATAGCAGAATGGTTAGAAGACATGGGATTAGAGCTAAAACCCTCTAAAACCCAAATTACCCACACGCTCGAAAAGCATGAGGGTAACGTAGGATTCAACTTTTTGGGATTCCACATTCGACAGTATAAAACAACCGATGACAACTCGGCAAAAGACTCAAAAGGTAGAATATTGGGTTTCAAAACACTCATCAAACCAAGCAAGGAAGCAATAAGACGCCAAGTAGTTAAGGTAGGCAAAATCATCGAAGCCCATAAGTCAGCGCCACAAGAGGCACTAATCAGGAAATTAAACCCTGTAATCAAAGGATGGGCAAATTACTACGCTACTGCGGTCAGTAAAGAAATATTTTCAGCACTAGACCATACAACGTTTAAGCAACTTCTTGCTTGGGGAAAAAGAACCCACGCCGGTACTCCGGTTAAAGAAATTGCCAGAAAATGCTGGCAAACAGTGGGAGATAAACACTGGATATTTGCAACCAAAGAGGGCATTAAAACAGGTTCTCGGTTACTGACGTATGCTGATACTCCAATAGTTAGGCATACGAAGGTTAAAGGCAACGCCAGTCCATATGATGGCAATCTAGTGTATTGGTCAACAAGGAGACACAAACACCCAGAATGTCCTAAGAGAATAGCAGAACTCTTAAGACAACAAGATGGGAAATGCGCCAGGTGTCAACTGCACTTCAGAGAAGACGATTTATTAGAAATTGACCACACCCTACCCATCTCGCAAGGAGGGAAGGACACAAAGAACAATCGTCAACTACTACATAGGCACTGCCACGATGAAAAGACTGCCCTAGATGCCCTAAAGCTTCAAAGGCAGATGGCTTACGAAGAGTTAGCGAGGAAGTTGGATGATACTCCTTGGTAACCGCCTAATCCCGAACAACGGGAAAGAAGTACCCATAACAAAGGGTCAAGTCACCGAGGAGCCGTGTGACGAGAAATTGTCATGCACGGTTTTGAAAGGGAGGTGTGACTGGCGACAGTCACATCGACCCTATCCGGTTAAATGCGAGGTCAAACGTCAAACTGGAACAGGTGCCGTGGGGATTGATATCGGCACACTTACGGCTGTAGCTTTTGATAATGGAGACAAGATTGATAACCCTCGTTTCTTAGGTCAGGCGCAAGCTGATATCAGGAAAGTATCTAAGGCACTGAGACGTAAACGTAGGCCAGAGAAACGTAAGACCAAGGCATCTCGTCGGTGGAACAAAGCAAGGAAGAAAGTTTCCAAACTACAGAATAAAGTATCGAACAGGCGGCAAGATTGGACTCATAAAGTAGCAGCACAAATAACTCGCGCTAATAGCTTGGTTGCTACGGAGACTCTCAATGTCAAGAACATGACTGCCAAAGCTAAAAAGGGCAAAAGAAAACGTCAAAAATCGGGGCTTAATCGTTCGATTCTTGACGTAGGGTTTGGGATGCTGCGGAGTGCAATCAAGTACAAAATAGAAGAGGCTGGAGGCTTCTTTATCGAAGTTCCAGCCCAAAAAATCAAGCCTTCTCAAACTTGCCCCAAGTGTTTGGCTCAGAAGAAAAAAGAGTTGAGCGAACGGATTCATCAATGCGAAAAGTGCGGATACACAGCCGATAGGGATGTGGCATCCGCACAAGTTTGTCTCAATTATGCAAAGGGGTTAGGAACTAGCCTCTCAGACGTAGAGCAAAAAGCTCTAGCTAAAGCCCCTCATAAATGCGGAGGATTTAGCCAACTTTCTGCAATGAAGCGTCAGAAACCCCGGACGTAGCGTTAGCGAAGTCCGAGGGTAGTTCATAAAGAGATCTATTGTTTAACCGTTTTTTACTTTACACATGCGAGAACTCTATCCCCCTATCGAACCCTACCATCAGGCAACCCTAGCAGTGTCTGATCTGCATACGATTTATTTTGAAGAGTCGGGGAATCCTGACGGAAAGCCGGTTGTAGTGTTGCATGGGGGGCCTGGGGGTGGAAGTATACCCGAATATCGCCAATACTTCGATCCTGCCCAATGGCGAATTGTGATATTTGACCAACGGGGGTGTGGGAAAAGTACTCCTCATGCTGAACTGCAAGAGAACACGACTTGGGATTTGGTCAGCGATATTGAAAAGCTGCGAGTGAAACTAGAAATTGAGCAGTGGGTGGTGTTTGGGGGGAGTTGGGGCAGTACTCTGTCCTTAGCGTACAGCGAGACTCATCCGGAACGTTGCAAGGGATTGATTCTGCGCGGTATTTTCATGCTGAGGCAGAAAGAACTCCTATGGTTTTATCAGGAGGGAACGAGTTATATTTTTCCGGATGCTTGGGAGGAATATGTTAAGCCAATTCCCGAAGCGGAACGTCACGATTTTATTGGAGCCTATTACAAACGCTTGACCAGTCCAGAGTTGGAAACACGTTTAGAAGCTGCTCGTGCGTGGTCAGTTTGGGAGGCGAGTACGAGTAAACTATTGCAAGACCCTGGCCTAATGCAACGGTTTGGTCAGAGCAATTTTGCAGATGCTTTTGCCAGAATTGAGTGTCATTATTTCGTGAACAAAGGCTTTTTTGAACCCGAAGATCAGCTCCTACTAAATGTTGATCGCATTCGTCATATTCCAGGTGTGATCGTCCAGGGACGCTACGATGTGGTTTGTCCGATGATATCGGCTTGGGAGTTGCATCGCGCTTGGCCTGAAGCGGAGTTGATTGTGGTTCCGGATGCTGGACATTCCATGTCAGAACCGGGGATTCGGAGTGCTTTAATTGAAGCAACGGATAAGTTTGCTTCTTTGTGAAAGAGCGATCGCCTATGGTACCAACTGTTACCTCAGGAGGCGAAAAGACCCGTGAATGCGTTCAATTGTGCCAGCAGCACTAGAATTACTAGCCGTGTAATAACTAGAAATGACAACCGTTTGCTTATTGTTGTAGCGAACGAAAGTGAGCATTGTGTCTGGAAAGTCAAACCCTCCACCTGTTAGGTACACCCTAACAGCATTCCGCCCATTAATAGTTAGGTTGCGGCGTTGTTTCACTGTGGCATTGTAGGATTGACTGCTGGCTATATCCCTTTTAACCACCGTTTCTAGGGAGCCATCAGTGACGGTAATGTCAGTTTTAACTAGGTTTGCTGGAGCTTTCCCGCCTCCAGGACCGCTTGGTTTGCGACTCCAAAGGATGGTGTAATTGCTAGCACTTTTATCAATAGTCCAACCAGAGGGATGTTGAATTGAGAAAAAATTGGGTTCTGTATAGGTGACAAATTTTGACGGCGTTTGAGCGCTGCTGGAGTTGATGCCTGTCAGGGAATGGGACAGTGGCAGAACACTTAGAAAAGCGGTAGTTGTCAAGAGGGCTAAGACGAGCTGTTTGGGCTTCATAGGTTAAGAATACGTTTCTACTAGGTATTTTAGTGATGCTTGTACTGAGTGGGTGAAGTTGAGCCGGAGTTACAGCAGCAAATTCAGGCGTTAGCGATCGCACAAATCGAGGACTTGGGTGAGGCGTTATTGGATTTTTCGACTAAAGGGGATTTGGAGGCTTGGTTAGAAGATTGCGCTTCAAGATTGGAATCTAGCAATGATTCTTCTGATTCTGAGTGAGACAGAGGGCATCGCTCCTAGCAATCCGCTAATTCTGGCGCGACATGTCGTGCTTGTGTCGCTTTTAATTCGTTCATTTACCCAAAAGTCAAAAGTGCGATCGCTCTCAACCCTTGATGAGCGGGTTTGGTGTGCATAGCTCCAGATTTCAATTTGCGGGTGTTCTGGCGAACTTTGTTTGTGTAGAGGCTCTCTTCCATTCGCCCCCTCAACTCAACGCCGCACCTGTTCTAACTCCATCTGTGCGAAATGTTCCATTAACAAGCGATGGATAAAGATGTAACCGCCGCCAACTTTTTGCAGGAAAATGCGTTCTGCCGCGTAGTCGAGGAAGCGGGCATAGTTCCAGGGAATATAACCATTGGAGTAGAGGATGAGTCGCAAAATGAAGTGTTGGATGCAGGCTTTACCACCGATCAGCCCTACCATTGGCCCAAAAATCAGCCCAAAACTTAACCCAAAAATCAGCCCCCAAATAGGTTGACCAATCCACCAAAAAATCAGTCCAGTAATTATCCCAGTAATTATCCCAGTAATTATCTAGGTATAGAAAAGATGAATAATAATGGTGATAAAACATTTGAAAATATCAATCCTAAATTCCTTCCATATCTTAATCCTTTTTTTATGTAAAAATTAATTCCTTCTATTGCTTCTAACCAAGACCATTTTAGGCTTTCAACTGTTTTTATGTCTCCTCTACTCCGAACAGTAAGCAGCCCAATGATAAAACCAGAAATTATCCCAATACTCAGCCCAGTAAGCAGCCCAATAATAAAACCAGAAATTATCCCAATACTCAGCCCAATAAGCAGTCCAGTAATCAGACTACCCATTATCGCCGAAATCACTATATTTCCATTCTGATAAGTTATTTTTTGATAATTATTTGACAACCAATTAGGCTGCATTCTCTCGATTAAAAAGACGGTTTGAAACTCTTTAACCATCCTCTGCGCTAACCAAATTAGCCAGCGCATCACCTGCGCTTGATTGTATTGCTGAATAGTCCTCCTCCGCTGAAACATCCGTTTAATGTAATCTTTGAATAGTTGTTGGCGGTATTCGTATACTAAACCAGTTTGGGGCATATCTTTAGCCGCTACCCCTTGGTAAGCTAAAGCCATGATATTAAGCATTAAGGGGGACTGGGATAACTCCTGTAGTGCCGTATTTTCTTCCAGCAATTCTCTCAAACCTGCAAGCTCAGAACCTACTCTATCAAGATAATGACGAACTTGTCCTAGAGTGAGTGATTTTAAACAAACTGCTCTTTGAAAATTCAGACGATTAGAGAGTATTTGATAGTCTTTAATACGGCAGCAAACCACAATTTCTGGATTATACTCTTGATGGAATGCGTTCACGGCAGCAATACACGCCTCTCGGTATCCAGCCTGAACTTCATCCAAACCATCAAAGAGCAGGAGCAGTTGCTGTTTCTTGACCCAGCTTTGTCCAACTTTTTGAGGAACTTGATATTTGGTGTTCAGTTCCTCAACTAACCAGTTGGCAATGGTCTGCCTCCTACCAGCCCAAGAGGAAAGGTTAAGCACCACAGGAATCAGGCGGTCTGTATCTTGCTCAGCGCGGGTAATTAAGTCGCTAGTCAGTTCGAGTAATGTTGTGGTTTTACCTGACCCAGGTTCTCCTAAAATCAGCAGCGTTCGTCCATCACCAAGCTTGTCAAAGAGGTTGATCGCTTTAGTGCCTTGGGGCAGAGGTTTTTGCTCCTCATCAACTAGATTCCAGGGATGGGTAACTGCATTAGGACGTTCCTCCAAACCCAGTTCAATGAGTACCCGGTTGTGCAGGGAATTTGCCAGAACTCCCTCAACCCAGTAGTTCTTGACTTTGTTGAGCAAAATCTGACGATTGCGGTATTCCTGCCTAGACAGCCAGGTTTTTTTAGGTTGCGGCCTGTCAGAGTAGTTGTAAATCGTTACATCTTTGTAAATAGCACCCGAACCGTGATTCTGAGTCAGGTCATGTCCCGCCTGACCACCGATTTGACTGTCTGCAATGGAAGCATCATGAATATTGAACTGCTGGCGCGAGTCAGGCGAGGGCTGTTGGCTCATCACTTACTATTGATTGTTGGCTTACATCCACAACAGACTTTTTGCGGCAACTCCAAACCAAGGAGCAAGCTGGATGACGATCGGTTCTAATTTCTGCCAAAGTCCTTGACCAGCACTTACAGTTTCATTCGCTTCTTTGAGAGCTTTTGCTGCTCGCTGGAAACTCTTTAAAGCGTAGTTTTTGTCTGGTTCAGTTTCCGCAGCTTCCTCTTTAACTGCCTCTAAATGCTTAATCGCTTTTTCTTTTTGAGCTTCTGGTAAATCTGAACTCTGAAACAGTTCTTTAATCTGTGCTATCAGTTCAACAACATCTGCTGAGGAGAGCTGTTTTTCCGATTCACCTTGGCTAATCTGCTGATTTGCCGTGAGGTTACCGCCTGCAATCCCGCCGATGTTGACTCCAGACAACTGACCACCACTAATAGAGAAGGATTGCGACGGTGAGGGTTTTTCTTCTGGCATCTGCGTGTGGAGCGAAGTGTACAGTTATTCGATACACCCTCGGCTATTCACGATCAGGATTTTATAGCCTTTGTACTATTATCAAGTGCGATTGAGCGATCTGCAAGGTAGTGGCGATCGCAAAACCTCACCCCGATGAACCACTCGACTCAGTATTCTGTACTGCCTTCCTCGCTAAATGAGATCGCAAAAGTTCCAACTTCAGCAATTCAAAATCTAGAAAGCCCGCTTCCTTTTCCCAATCATCGCGTAACCTTACCTGACATCCTGTAGAGCGTAAATGCTCTATCATCAACTGTGATATTGGCGCTTTATCAGCGTATTCTTCAATCAAATTAGGATAGTATTCTCGAATAATCCCTTCTCTTTCAGCTACGGCATCCGCACACTCTTGATAACGATTCTGCAATCGTAATTCATCCAGTAAAATCTTCGTATTCCTCTCATTCCCTTTCCGCGTCAGCAGCCAATTCTGCAAGTGCCGACACCGAGCCATCTCAACCATTAACTGATTAAATTCTTCTTGCGTCAGGTCATTTTCAGCTAACCAGTTAGTAAACGCTGTCTCCTCAGTCAGATTCTGTTGACTTTGAAACCGTCGCCTTTCCTTATCCACGGCTTCCTGAGATACTTCAACACCCAAAATCTCAGCTAAAATCTGCACTAAGGCTCGATTTGAAGCGTGCAAATTGACTTCATCAAAATCAGGAAGATTTAATGCTGCATATCCCGTGATATCTCCCAAAGGAATCCTTATCTGGTTCCGTAAGACTGTGCGATCGCGCTGATACAGGTTGCTAAAAAATTGGTTACGAATCAGGGAAAAATTTGGCTTGATTTGAGGCAAAGATTCAGGTAAATCTCGTAGTGTTTCTAGGAGTAAAATAGCATCTTGACGCTTGAGATCTACATACTTAGTCTTGACAAAAGTCGCCAT
Source organism: Allocoleopsis sp. (assembly GCF_036703385.1). NCBI lineage: Bacteria > Bacillati > Cyanobacteriota > Cyanophyceae > Coleofasciculales > Coleofasciculaceae > Allocoleopsis > Allocoleopsis sp. Next base: position 7,747 of record NZ_DATNPA010000027.1, read on the forward strand.
TTCATCTGATTTATCTGGCGATATACCTGCCGTCGGCGCTTTCCGAAAGATGGCAGGAAATGTCCGTTCTGGGAAGTAAATCGATTTTGCGATCGCACTCAATTGCTCACACACATTATTATCGATAATTCCCTCATCCTTAGCACGATTTAATGTGGCGCGGACATTCACCATTGGTTCCGATAAACGGCAATATCCCGTATCTTCTGGCCCATGAACCGTGACAACTTCATCATCATCAATTAGCTCTTCACTGGCATACATTCGGTAAATTTCTCCAACGCCTACCATCCCAAAGGCCTCAGTTTCAGCAGCACGTAACGCGCCCATACTACTAGCACCATACACCGCCACTCCCTGTTCAATAGCATACAAAATTTCCTTGTGCCATACGGAGGGTAAACTGAGAAAAACGCCATCGATTAGACCAATAATATCGGGTTTGTATATGGTTACAGCACTGAGTAAGTCTGATTGCTTTGCCGGAGGAAGGTAGATAGCATCCAGAATGTCTTTAGCTTCTGCTAAAGGCAGTGATGGCCCTAAAAATATGACTATTTTTTTCATAATTAAGATTAAACGGCTCCTCCAGCTGGTCGATGAGTCTCAGCTACACGCATACCTCCAACCTTTGGTTTAACCCTAGTAGAAAGCTGATGCTCTGCAAATGCGATCGCACGCTGCTTTGGATTATAAGTTGTATGAAAAGATGCTTCTAATCCTGGAACAATGACTCTCACTACAAAAATATTCCAATCCGGTGGACTTAAATCCAATACAATCACCTGATTTAATCCGGAATTTTTCAGATTTTCTAAGATAATCTCAATATCTTCCTCAAACGTACAAGTCGCCTTAGATTTCCGTTCTCTAGCATCTACCGTCGGCGGATTCGACTCAAGAGTACTAGCTTCAGCATCACGATTTCTCTGCAACCTCAGCGTCGTATAATATTGATGAAAGATGTCGTCTCTTGCGCCTGAAATTAGAATAGCGCGAGTTTGAGCCGCCTCGGTTAATGCTCTCACCATCGCTACTTCAGGGTCGAGATGAGTCCCATAACCGTGACTACTAGGTACGTTTCCACTGGGGTCGTAAATTTGGGCACGATATACAGGTATTTCAGTATCTACCGTACAATCAAATAGAATTGGAACGACTTGTGCCGCTTCAAATTTTGCCAATAACTCTTGGATTATAAGAGATTCAATCGTTTCTAAACGTACCCTCGGCATCCGGTATCCCGGCATCCCGTATCCCTTGCGATACGCTTCGAGATGGCAAGAAATCGCATCTCGCTCAATCAGTTCATACAAAGCAGAACTAACCGCTTCTAAAAAATGGTTTCCAGAGGCTAACCCATTGGAACCCATGTCAAAAGAGCCTAGATTGGTAATCTCTTTCTCCCAAAACCTATGGTAGTTCATCGAGACGGCTTGAACTGGAACCGCCACTTCCTTTTGGTTCATGATATCCCAGCCTAAACACCACTGTTCGGAGCGATTTACGTTAAAGAGCGAATTCTCGCGCAGAGGTAATTTTTCTAAAGGAATAACTTGGTAATTCTCGGAAAGCTGCGCATAGGAAAGATTAATTTCAGGCAGATTAATTGTTTCAGCACAGTAAAGTTCAATTGACTCCATTGCTGCTGAAACCATCGCTGCTTCTAAAGTCGTTCCTTTCCCGGAGGAGGTGGCAACGCTATAACTATTCGGACGAATAGAAAGTGTAACCGGAATGCCAATTTTATCTAAGCCTGTAATATTAGCAATCCGAGTTAGCTCAATGGATTTAAAGTAAGGTCTAACTCGTTCCAAGGTTTCGCTCGGAGAAGCCGTTCGATGGGTACCCAACCAGTAGTGCTTTGTAGCTTGGTAGGCTCGATTTCGGAAGTGGATAGAAGCCATTCGATTTTGGATTTATGATAGCGGAGCGGGTTGAGCAGCGCATACTTAAGATGAATGGCACTGACTTTACAATTTTCCTTACTTACCAACCAACCCTTGTGCAGGGGATCTGGGGGAGGCACTCCGTCCCCCAGTGGGGGGTTTGGGGGGTTTCCCCCAATCTGGGTTTTTCTCAAACAACGACTACTTTTTGCTTAAGTCAGTGCCATTCCGCTTAAGTCAGTGACATTCTACTTGAGATTTTGGATGAATGTTTGTTCTCAAGGCAGGGAATTACTAGCGTAAATCCTTGCATCCAAAATCCTTGCATCCAAAATTGGTCAAGTCTACTTGTGAGGGAATGCCGCCTCTCTAAATGTGAGAGACACTCTTCTACTTCTAACAAATTCTTGACCTCTATAAATATCGCGATCGCGAGGCATTACGCCATGTTGCCAAACATATCTAGCTTCTCCCTCCAATGCCAGCAAGCTTCCTGGTAATAATAAAATTTCTCTCTTCTCTTGGGTTTGAGAATGAGTCAATTCCATCACATAGGGACTTCCCAAGCTGAGAGTGATCAAGATATCGCCAAAACAAGTAACACAGTCAATATGACTTCTCAAACCTTGTCCAGGTTCGTATTCATTGACAGTGGCTTGATCGAGAACGATTTCCGTTAAGCGATCGCTATAGAGTTGCTTAGCAATTCGCATTGCCCAATCCGGCAAATCTCCTAAGTAGTTGCAGGCGACGAGGATACCGTTTTGATAGTCATATCTATAGCCATGTTGCTGAATCCTTCTTGTGGATTCTACTGACTCTATCGACCATTCTTGGGCGTCTATCGCCTTAAGTAATTGATTTTGCTCCTGGATATCAACGTAATTAGGAATATAGGTCAAACCTGGGATCGTTAGCGTTTCGGATTCTTGGAAAATATCGAAGTCTATTTCTGTCATAGCTAGCTGATAATCTTTGGCGTTCACCAGAAACTTTGGCATCAGTAATATGTCTCAAATCCTCTACGCTATTTAGCTGAAACCTGGCTAGGACGAGTCAGTCTTGATTATTGTAACCTTTTGTAACCATTGTGATCTAGCTCTTTAGACAGGTGCGCTTTGTACACTCGCCTCTTATTTATGGCCTTCACCAAGTTTTACAACCTAAGCCGAATGTGAACGCTACAGTTGAAAATACTTTCTGTTGATCAATTTGATTTTGGAGTCGTGTTGCCATGACGAATACTGCTTCTGCCGAAACCAGCAACTTTTGGGGAGTTGATATTACCGCTCCCCACCCCCGACAGGATGCTGACTTGCTCAGCCAACTGAACTTTATTCCAGGGTTAAAAGAAATTCTTTTGTTGCGTCAGGTTCATGCTTTAGAACATGCAACCGTTTGGGTTCTGAGTGAGCGGCATGTCGGTAACGCTGGATATGCCACAGCTACTCAGCCGTTAGAGCGTGACACCTTAGGAGGCTTATCCACTGACCAAGGCTTTTACTTGTACGGTCAGGTGAATTTAGCTGACTTAAGAAAAGCTGTGCCCCTTGCCTTGCAGCGCCTCACCAGTGGAGAATGGGATCTGGCTGTGCATCCGCGTTGCGGCACTAATCTATCAGTCGGAATGTTTTTAACGGCTGGACTGGCATTAGGAGCGCATCTCCTCTTGCCACGAGGGCCAATTGAGCAATTTCTGGGATTAAGTTTAGCCGCCGTAACAGCGACTCAGCTTACACCGGATGTCGGTAGCCTGGTTCAACGGTACTTGACGACCTCGATACCCTTTAACCTGGCGATTGAAGACATTACGGCAACAACAGATATCTGGGGGCGCTCGGCGTATTTTGTTCAGCTGCGTTGGAAAGAGTAACCTCCTTTCTCTTGACTCGTAGGCACTTTAACCTAACGCATCGGGCACGATTTTTATAGCCATTGAAAGCTATCCCCAGGCACAGCCTGTCAGTTTAAGGAAGGTTTAGTGGCACGTTCCGTCAGGCAACGGTAACAAAACTTAAAAACCAGAATAGTCAGACAGCTCTGATCGAGTAGTACGCTGTAAAACTAGAACTCAAGGGAAAAACTCTATATGGTTCAACGTGGATCTAAAGTCCGAATACTCAGAAAAGAATCTTACTGGTTTCAAGATACGGGCACTGTCGCATCTGTAGACCCAAGTGGAATCAAATATTCGTACATCGTCCGCTTTAACAACGTTAACTACTCTGGTGTCAATACCAATAACTTTGCCGAGAGTGAACTTCTAGAGGTTGAAGCACCCAAAGGCAAGAAAGTTGGTGACAAGGGAACAGGAACACCCGTGAAGGCTGAAGCCCGCAAAACAGGCCAGAAGTCTCCACAACCGACAGCTGAAGCTGGCGGTGGTAGTCCTGTCGTAGAAGGCGACCCCAACCAGGGGACTGAATCTCGTTAAGTTGTGCCCGAACTGCCTGAAGTTGAAACCGTTTGTCGGGGTCTAAACCAATTGACCCTAAATCAGGAAATTTGGGGTGGGGATGTGTTGCTGACTCGCACCATTGCCTACCCCTTTACTGTGGGTGAGTTTTTAGCACAGCTGAAGAACGTTAGTATTAGTCGTTGGCATCGGCGAGGGAAGTACTTGCTGGCACAGCTGAGCCAGTCAGATACCCGTGGTCGAGAAGGAGATTGGCAGAAAGATGCCCTCCAAGGAAGACACGGCAATGCAGAGGGTTTGTCTAAAGACACCCCCTTGTCATCCTTTGCCAATCCCCAATCCCCAAGCCCCAGTCCCCATGACGCGGGTTGGTTGGGGGTTCACCTACGCATGACGGGTCAACTGCTGTGGCTCAATCGCGAAGAGCCTTTACAAAAACACACGCGAGTGCGATTGTTCTTCCACAACAACCGGGAATTGCGCTTTGTAGACCAGCGAACATTTGGTCAGATGTGGTGGGTTCCGCCCTCAGCACCCTTAGAAAGCATCATCACAGGATTGAAGCAACTAGGGCCAGAGCCGTTTTCGGCTGCTTTTTCGTTGGAATACCTGGTTGGCAAACTACGCGATCGCCAACGTACCATCAAAGTTGCACTACTGGATCAGACGCTCGTTGCAGGCGTGGGTAATATCTATGCGGATGAAGCCTTATTCTTGAGCGGTATTCGACCCGATACGCTTTGTGCGGATTTGAATGCAGAGCAGATTGAGCGTATCCGCTCCAGCTTAATTCAAGTATTGGAAGCGAGTATCCAGGTGGGTGGCACTACTTTTAGTAACTTTCTCAACGTCCAGGGTGTGAATGGGAATTACGGAGGTGTCGCCTGTGTGTATGGTCGCACCGGTGAACTCTGTCGTGTCTGTAATAGTTCCATCGTGCGCCTCAAGCTGGCAGGACGCTCCTCTCACTTTTGCCCAAACTGTCAGCCACTCCCATCAGCTAAGCATCAAAAATAGTCTGCTTAAAAGCTTTAAAATGCTAAGCAACAAAGCGATTTAGTAGCCTGACAAAAATTATCGATTATGGCAGACACAATCAAAAGAGGAGACTTAGTTCGCGCTATCCGCGAAAAGCTGGAAGGGAGCCTAGAAGCTCAGGCCAGCGATACACGCTTTCCTCCTTATCTGTTTGAAACCAAGGGAGAAGTGGTCGATATGAAGGGGGATTATGCACTGGTCAAGTTTGGTCAGGTGCCCACCCCGAATATTTGGTTACGGGTCGATCAGTTAGAGACCATGAAGTGAAATCAATATCTTGAAGCCTTTTCACTAGTGCCGCTGGACAGTACCTACCAACACTAAGATTAGGTTCATACACACAGCGCAATATCATTAAGAAAGCCTGTTGAGAATAGGAGAAGATGTTAGATCGAACCTAAAGTTAAATTGTCTCAATTTGAAATACTCGCGGTTCAATTATGACATCGACTCCTAATTCCTCAATTTTATGTCAAAGTCGCCGCGTATCAGTCATTGGCGGCGGTAAAGTAGGGAGTACTCTGGCTCAACGGATTTTTGAGAAAAATCTGGCAGACGTAGTTTTACTCGACATTGTCGAAGGGATGCCTCAAGGGATTGCCCTGGATTTGATGGAGGCACAACCCATTGAACGTAACGATCGCCAGATTATCGGTACCAATGACTACGCTGATACGGTGGGTTCTGATATTGTAGTAATCACAGCGGGAATTCCCCGCAAACCGGGCATGACGCGGGACGATCTGCTGAAGATCAATGCCAAGATTGTAGTAGAAGCATCGGAAAAAGCGATCGCACAATCTCCAGACGCCATTTTCATCCTCGTCTCTAACCCCCTGGATGTTGTGACCTATCTATCCTGGAAAACGACCAAACTCCCCCCTAACCGAGTCATGGGTATGGCAGGCGTTCTCGACTCCGCTCGGTTCCAAACCTTCATTGCGATGGAACTCGGCGTTTCTCCCAGAGATGTTAACGCCTTGGTGCTGGGAGGACATGGCGATTTAATGGTTCCCTTGCCTCGCTACTCCACCGTCAACGGAATTCCCATTACTGAACTGATGGACGCTGCCACCATTGAACGGTTGGTAGACCGGACTCGCAACGGTGGAGGAGAGATTGTCGGACTCATGAAGACAGGGGGTGCCTATTTTGCCCCAGCCTCTTCCACCTGCTTAATGGTAGAAGCGATAATCAACAACCAATCGCGGCAGTTACCCGCATCCGCCTACCTGCAAGGCGAATACGGTTTAAATGATATATTCATCGGGGTTCCCATCCAGTTAGGGTGTCGCGGCGTCGAAAAAGTTTTAGAAATCAACCTCACAGATGCGGAACGTGAGGCTCTCCATACCTCTGCCGAATCCGTTCGCGCCAATATTCAGCAAGCATGGACACTACTGGGTAGTAGTTAGCCTTTGGGGGAAGGAATTTACGATTAATTTATAGATTGGCTTATAGTTACGGTTGGCTGGAAGGGGCAATCGTTCCATCTGAAGCAGGATGGGAGTACTTGGAGGTGCGATCGCTTATTATTTAATTGCGATCGCACTCTGCCGCCGCAACTGCTGTCCATACATAGCTCAACCTCGAACATTTCCCAGAAGTGTTCGAGGGATACTTATAAACGCTTCAACATTAATAAACAACGCTTTAAAGTTTCCCAGGTTGGCTTCAACGTTACTTATAAATGCTGCAACATTTCCCAGAAACATTGTTCATTGGGCTTTAAACTTCTTGCATAAATAGCCTAGAAAAAGGCGATAACTACTACAGCTAGATATACAGATCAGGGTACAACCTCAAGCAGGGAAGGCTCTATGGAACTGCTGCACGAACCGGGAGAGATGATTGCCCAACGATATCGCATTGTAGACCGTTTAGGGGCGGGTGGCAGTGGGACGACCTACCTTGCCGAGGACTCACAAAACAGTCAGCCAGTAGCGCTGAAAGCGTTGTCACTGCGCTACATAAGGGACTGGAAGCCGATAGAACTCTTTGAACGAGAAACCCGTGTCCTGGCTCAACTTAATCATCCCGGTATTCCGCGTTACCTGAACCACTTCCATACAGACACACCTCAAGACCGTACTTTCTACATTGTCCAACAACTGGCTCCGGGGAAATCATTAGCCGCATGGGTAGAGAATGGCTGGCGTACCAATGAACGGGACGTTCAACAGATAGCGATGCAAATTTTGGAAATTCTTGTCTATTTGCACTCGCTTGACCCCCCTGTCATCCACCGGGATATTAAACCACAAAATATTATTCGCCAAGAAGATGGACAGGTATTCTTGGTTGATTTTGGTGCAGTGCAGGATACCTATTACAGCACCTTTATGCGAAGCAGTACAGTCGTCGGCACCTACGGCTACATGGCTCCCGAACAGTTCCGGGGACAAGCAGTTCCGGCAACAGATTTATACGGTTTAGGGGCAACATTACTGTTCCTGCTGACACATCGCTCACCCGCTGATTTACCAACTCATGAGCTGAAAATTGATTTCCGTTCCCGCGTACAGATTTCTGAGCATTTTGCCAACTGGTTGGAGAAGATGCTGGAACCAGATGTGGACGATAGGTTTTCGTCGGCAAAAGAAGCTCTGGCAGCGCTGCGCGATAGGCGGATGATTACAACTCGAAGACATTCATCGGTAAGGTGGAGAGCGATCGTCGGCGTGGGAATTGCTGCTGTTGCTGCCGTTACTGTAGCGAATTACTTCAAAGACCGCCTATTAATCTCTCTTGGAGCCATACCAACAGGAGTATACGAGTCAGTCGAACAGGGAGACGTTGAGGCGGTTAGGTATTATCTCAATCAAGGGATTGATGTTCGTTTCAAAGGTCTGTTTGGTCTGTATCAGCAGCAAACCTTACTACACTGGGCGGGTTCAAAAGAGGTGGCCGAGATGCTGTTTGCCCGTGGAGCAGATGTTAATGCCAGAGACGAATCGAAGCGTACTCCGCTGTATACCGCTGCCTCCAAGGAGGTAGCAGAAGTCCTAATTGCTCATGGGGCATCTGTTAATGTCAAGGATAGCTGGGGTCAAACTCCGCTACATACAGCCTCTTCCAGGGAAGTAGCAGAAGTCCTGATTGCTCGTGGGGCAGATGTTCGCGCTAAAGACAACCAGGGTCGCACTCCACTACATACAGCCTCTACTGGGGAAGTAGCAGAAGTCCTGATTGCTCATGGGGCAGATATCCACGCTAAAGACACCCAGGGTCGTACTCCACTACATACAGCCTCTACTGAGGAAGTAGCAGAAGTCCTGATTGCTCATGGGGCAGATATCCACGCTAAAGACAACCAGGGTCGCACTCCACTACATACAGCCTCTACTGGGGAAGTAGCAGAACTCTTGATTGCTCATGGGGCAGATATCCACGCTAAAGACACCCAGGGTCGCACTCCACTGCACACAACCTGGATGATCAGAATAGAAACAAGAGAGGCGGCACAACTGCTGCTCGACCAAGGAGCTGATGTCACAAAACTTCTACTCGCCCAAGGAGCTGATGTCAATGCTAAGGATAGCGAGGGTATAACCCTGCTCCACTTGGCCGTATCCGACCTAGCGATAAGGGGTAAAGGGTCTTATTACAAAGCTAAGGGCTTCGAGAATCAGAAGCATATCTCTGGATGGTCTGAGTGGACGGGCTTGGCAGAACTTTTAATCGCCAATGGGGCAGATGTCAATGCCAGGGATAACGAGGGTGGAACCCCGTTGCACTGGGCAAGTCGGAGTTTTAAACCTCGTTTTAAACCTCGTTTGAAATCAGCAGAGCTACTAATAGCCAAAGGGGCAGATGTTAATGCCAGGGATAACCAGGGTCGAACTCCGCTGCACCAGGTGTTGGAACAGCGAGAGGACGAGGAACACAAAATGGACTTAATCGAGTTGTTGATTGCCAAGGGCGCAGATGTCAATGCTAGAGACAAGCAGGGCTTTACTCCCCTTCGAGTAGCCAGAAATGGCTATGTAGACGCGGTTGAACTCCTCAAGCGCCACTCTGGGACAGAGTAAAGGCTAACAAAACTGACAATTTGCCAGGGGAAATACTATGGAACGACTGCACCAACCCGGAGATATTATTGCTCAACGCTACCGTATCAGAGATACTTTGGGGCTGGGAGGAACTGGGATTACCTATGCAGCAGAAGATGTACAAACGGGTCAGCCAGTAGCCCTCAAAGCGCTGTCACTTCACCAGATGGCTGACTGGAAAGTTCTAGAGTTGTTTGAACGAGAAGCTCGGATTCTCTCTGTGTTAAATCACCCAGCTATCCCTCGTTACCTAGACTACTTCCAGGTGGAGGGCGATCGCAATCGTGCTTTCTACATCGTTCAACAACTGGCTCCGGGGAAGTCCCTTGATAAGTTAGTCAGCAGTGGCTGGCATCCGGATGAAGCTCAAGTGCGGCATTTAGCGACTCAAATCTTAGAAATCTTAGTTTACTTACACGAGCTTACCCCGCCTATCATTCACCGAGATATTAAGCCACAAAACATTCTGCGGCGAGAAGATGGGCAGGTGTTCCTGGTAGATTTTGGTGCAGTGCAGGACACCTATCGCAATACCATTACCAGAGGCAGTACAGTTGTTGGAACTTACGGTTACATGGCTCCAGAACAGTTCCGGGGGCAAGCTGTTCCGGCAACGGATTTGTATGGTTTAGGAACCACGTTACTGTTCCTATTGACGGGACAATCACCGGCTGATTTGCCCCAGCGCAAGCTCAAGATTGATTTCCGCTCCCGCGTCTGTGTATCCAAACCCTTTGCGGACTGGTTGGAGAGGATGATTGAACCTGCGATCGAATATCGATTCTCCTGTGCCAAGGAAGCCTTAGCCGTGGTGCTGGGTGAACGGATGCTTCCCAGTTATTCAGTATCCACCAAACCGAAAGATAGTTCTATCACATTAACCAAGACTGAGGAGCGTTTGGTAATAGAGATTCCACCGTTATGGCTACGCAGCAATTACAGCCGCCGACTTTTTGCGTTCCGCATCCCCACCCTAGTAATGAAGGGTATCTCATTGCTGTTGTTGCTAGTTGAGTGGGTTTTCCTGCTGTTGCCATTCTGCTGGATACCACTGTTTCCGTATCTTCAATCCATTGAAGAGGTATTTGGCTATGTTTTAACTTCAGTTTACTTGCAAGTGGCTCTGGTATCCGTTGTTTATTTGGTTATGTTGTTTGTACCTTACTCTATTGGGTTGCCAATACTAAATGTTTTATCGGACGCGGTAGCTCCCATACGCATCGAGATTGACCGGAAGCATTTCCGGATAAAGCGGGGGTGGTCAATTTTTCAAAAAATGCAGATACAAGTCCCAGATATATCTCAGGTAAAACTCAGTCGTATAGGTTTGCTGCGGAATAAAAAACAGATTATAGTCGGCGGAGTAGGGCGGCGTCGGTGTAATTTTGGCTTACTTCTGAAACAGCCGGAGCAAGAGTGGCTGGTGGAGGAGATAAGGGCTTTCTTGGACAGACATCTTATCTATTATGCATAGGTATCTCGCCTGCCCTGCATGTCATAGCTTTCTGTGAGGTAACGATGGTACAAACACCCACGAATCCGGAAACTATCTCCATCGAACTACCCAGTGCGATCGCTTTGTATGTCACTCCCGAACAATTCGAGGCGCTCTCCATCGCGAATCGGGACTTACGGCTAGAACGCACACCACAAGGAGAATTAATTGTGAATCCCCCTATAGGAGGCGAATCGGGCGCACGCAATCGCAGCATCACCGGACAACTTGATCGCTGGTACGAAGAACACGAAGACTTAGGGGAAGCCTTTGACTCCTCAACTGGGTTTAGACTTCCCAATGGAGCTGACCGTTCCCCCGATGCATCCTGGGTGAGGCGAGAACGCTGGGAAGCACTTACCCCCCAACAGCGAAAAGGCTTCGTGCCGCTTTGTCCAGACTTTGTTGTCGAATTGCGTTCCGAATCAGACAGCCTCATCAAACTACAAGCCAAGATGCAGGAATACATCGACAACGCGGCGCTCTTAGGGTGGTTAATCGACCCGCAGAACCGACGGGTGGAAATTCATCGACCAGGAGTCGAGGTGGAAGTGTTAGAACATCCCACCGAGTTATCCGGTGAGGATGTACTGCCTGGGTTTGTTCTGAACTTGAGGCGAGTCTGGCGTTAAAGCAGCCAGTTTGTCGTCCCTATTCCCCATTCCCGACTCTCAACAGAAGATTGGAGATTTCACATTGATGGTGAACCAAGATTTCCTCGCAGTGTTTGCTCCTGCCGCTTCACCTCTGCCAAAAGCTCAGCATTTTGTAGAATAACGCCAGCTTGATTATTGAAGATTTGCATATATTTTTCATCACTTTCATCAAAACTGATGCAGAAGTGATCGGGTGCTTCAATTCCATTTGTTGCTGGATCATACTCAGGAAACTCACCGGGTTTCTTCTTATTCACTAATTGAGTTACACCTATCAAATCACCATCGGGGCTAAAAACGGGCATACACAACAAACTATACGTGCGGTAACCACTTTTCTGATCAGTTTTCCTCGCCGTTTCAGAATCCGGACGACCATACAAATCAAATGGAATATTCAGTGGTATGCCTGATTCTGCGACTTTACCCGCATAACCTTCTCCTATTCGCACTCGCAATTCTTTCTCCGAACCGTCTTCAAAAGGAATTTTTGTCCACAACTCACCAGCGTTGTAATTAATTAGCCATAACGTACTACGGTCAGCGTTCATCAATTTCTTTGCTGCCTCCATCACCCGTTGAAGAATTTCTTTAAGTTCCAAACTACTTTCGCTAACTGAACGGGTCGCTGCCATGAGCGCGGCTGCTACTCGCTGTGCTCTGGCTGTTTTGTGATAGGAACGGAAGCTTTCCAGAATCATTTGAATCAGAGGCGCATCTTCCGCAAACTTTTCCTCATCAGCTTTGGTAAAGCCCTGTTGGTCGATTTTTTCAGCTAAAGAAGCTGTTCGCTTATACCCCAGCTTTAATTTGTTAAGTAACTGAACAACAGCAACTAAACCACCTTGCTCATTTAATAACGGCAATGCCAACATTGTGTAAGTCCGGTAGTCATTTTTTTGGTCTTGCTCTTTAGCCGTAGCTGAGCGCGGATCGTCATAGAAATCGAAGGGAATATTGATGAGTTGCTTGCGGGATGCCACCTCACCCACAATTCCTTTATCGGCAGGAATACGAATCTCTAAAGAGCGTTCTCCTTCATCCTCTTCCTCCGCTAGAATCGACCATAATTCATTTTTTTCTTCATCTAATAGGAAAATTGTTGTCCGATCTGCTCTCAGCGCTCTCCCCATTCTTATGGTCATCGATCGCAAGGTCGCATCGAGAACGTCATCAAATCCCTCGTTTTCCATGACTCTACTGAGCATAGCCAGGGTTTGACTGACCACATTTTCTTTATGAGTTGCGGCCTCTTCCTTCACTCTCTCAAACTTCTTCGCATTTTGGAGTGCAACACCCGCTTGAGCGTTGAAGATTTCCATGTATTTCTGACTATTGGCATCGAAGCTTGCCTTAAAGCATTCTGGCGCTTGAGGCCAATCAGCAGGGTTGTATTCAGGAAACTCACCTAGTTTCTTTTTATTCACTAATTGAGTAACACCGAGTAGTTCACCATCAGGACTAAAAACTGGCATACACAGTAAGCTACAAGTGCGATAACCTGTCTGTTGATCAGTTTTCTTTGCCGTCCCACAATCGGGGTGCTCGTAAAGATCGAAGGAAATATTTAGCGGTTCACCCGTTGCTGCAACTTTACCAGCGTAACCTTGCCCAACCTGTATGCGCAGTTCTCTAACCGAACCATCTCCAAAAGGTATTTTTGTCCACAACTCATTGGTCTCTCTATCTAAAAGCCATAGCGTACTACGGTCAGCATTCATGAGTTTTTTGGCGGCATCCATCACTCGTTCCAGGATTTCATCTGAATCCAAGCTTTCTGAGAGATAGCGTGTTGCTGTGGTGAGTGCTTCTGCGGCGTGTAGCTTTTGGGTAAGCTTATAACAATCTTGACATCGTTCTAAAACGCGTCGGATTGAAGGAGCATAATCCTCAAACTGTTTTTGATCGGCGCAGGTGAATCCTTGTTTATCAATTCTTTCTGACAGAGGAGCGGCAGGATTATTGATAGGCTTGAGTTTGTTTAGTAACTGAACAGCTGCTACTAAATCTCCCTGCTCATTTAAAATGGGTAAAAGCAATTCATTGTAATTATGGTAACCATTTACTCTACATTGCTTATCATCACCACTATCTGTATCTTCACGAAAATTAAATGGTGTACTCACCAATTTTTTGAAATTTGTGACGCGTCCTTCTGTCTCTTTGCTGGCTAGAATTTCAATTTCCGGATATCGACTACTACCATCCCTAGCAATAATTGACCATAGTTCTTTTTGGTCTTCATCAACAAATAAAATGGTTGTGCGATCTACACTGACTAATTCGCAGATTTTAACAGTAATGGAACCTAAAATGTCATGAAGGAGTTCATCAAAGCCTTTTCCCTTCATCATACTGAGCATCGACAATAATCGTTGTTCTTGCTTGGTGACTAGCTGTATAAATTCCGCATGTAAGTCTACCAACGCTTTTTTCACCAAGCTGAGATTAAATACAGAGGCGTAAATACGATTACAAACTCTTAATTTCCCTTCTCGCTTGACGACTAACCCGGACAGCCGCAATTCCAAGTGTTCGGGACTACCAGTAGCTGCTATTTCACCGTGTTCCAAAATTTGTTGATACAGATCGAGTAGCCCACGGCTACGCTGCCCAATTCGCAGCAGGCGATCGCGTATGGTCTTAAGATGGGGGGGTTCATCCATCGCTTCCCAGTTATCAACAATCTGCGATCGCACTAAATTTTCTACCCACAGTTCCTCGCCTCCGACTGGAATAGGAGATTCCGAGGTAAAAATGAAGTGACAGAGTTTTTGCGTGAGAAACGGTTGTCCTCCTGTCCAATCTAGTACGGCTTTCAGCACGGCTTGAGGATTGTTAGATTTGAGAGCCAATCCTTCAGCTAAAGGCTGTGCTTCTTCTAATTCAAAACCCTGCAATTCAATCGCTCGACCCAAATTAAACGGGGTGCGAATTTTGTTTTGAATCAAATCTGATGGGGTGGCGACTCCTAACAGGGCAAAAGTGAGTTGCTCGTACTCAATGCAAGCACGGATAAAGGCAAAAAAATCATCTGTTTTAAAATTTAAGCTAAGCGTATTATCAATTTCGTCTATAAAAATGACGATTTTTTGGTTGACAGAAGGCAACAGTACCTGCTCGATAAACTCACTTAGACGTTGTACTGGAGGCAGGTATTCGCGATCGCGCAACCAAGTGCGATCATTAATCTTGTCCGATAAATTAAATCCTCTCACCAGACTTCTAATCACCCCGTTGTACCACTTATCGGGAGTGATATCCTGGCTACCAATTTTTGTTAAGTCAATCGCCGCACAAGCAAATCCTTCCGCTTGCAGTTTGTGCATGGTTCGTACCCGCAAGCTGGTTTTCCCCATCTGCCGAGAATTGAGGACGTAACAAAACTCTCCAGCCTTTAACCCTTCATAAAGCTCAAAATCTGCCTGACGCACAACATAGCTAGGAGCTTCCAGCGGTAAATGCCCTCCAACTTTGTAGTGATAATCTCGATTTGGCCCTTTACTCATGGTGCGTCTGTGCGTCGAAAATACGGTATTCCCAGTCATGGATGCTATCCCCCTTGTTTAATTTTTGCCGTAAGTTAGTTTTGGTTTGAGGTGAGTTCTAGCCAGATAGCTTGTTGGTAGCAGCACCATCAGCCACTTGACCAAGCCCAACTTTAGTCATGGCTGCCACTAACATCTAGACAACGGTTACACCAACGACCTCAGACCAAAATAAGCTGGTGAGCAAGCGCAAAACTGCCCCAATCGTCCAGCCGACAGCCAGTGTGATCGCGCAACTCCCTGTACTTGCCAACATCCATCGCCAAGCTTGGGAGAGATCCTGTTGTAAATACACCCATGTTCCTACTCCTATCAAAGCGCCAATTCCCGCTCTCTGCAAAATTCCCTGGCTAGTCTCAACGGAGAGCCAAACGAATCGAGGGCGCTATAGCAATGGCGATCGCAGTAATTAACCGATGATGTACCTCAGACCACAATTCAGGATTTTCTAAGTAAGGGTCTAGTCCTGGAAATGGAGAAGGCATTTCATTTACTCCTAATGTCCAAAATGTGATGAAGCAATTTTTTTAGGTTGCCCCTGAGGGATTGTCTTCTGCTGTTGGAGAAGCTTTGCGAACAGCATCACCCAAAAGGCGATCGCGAAAATATTGACGATACAAATCAAATCGGGGCGTGACATAGTTACCCTGCAACTGCACCAAACCCAGACTGTGTAACTTAAACGCCAGCACAGACTCTAATTCCACAGGTTCATGAGTCGTCACCACTTTAGTAAAAGCGACGGCTAAATCCGGATTCTGCTGGAGATGCCACAAGTGTCGGCGCAGATGATCACCATAAAGCCCCGCTTCGGTGGGCGCTATAGTTAACAATTGATCGAGGGTAAGCTGTCCCGTCGCCATGTGGTAAAGTGCCACCCTGACTAAATAAGGATGTCCACCTACAATAGACATCAGTTGCCCAACCTGAGCTAAAGTCCAGTTTAAGCCGTGTCGCTGGGTCAAATCTTGCACCTGTTCACGGGTAAATTCCGGTAACTCAATGGGTAAGCCGACATTAAAGGGCGACTGATTCACGTTTAAAGGAACATAAACTTCCGTCGAATGTACAACTACCAACCGAAGTTTTTCCCACAAATTGCTGTCTCCATACCCAGCTTCTTCATACCAAGCTCGCAGTAGGCCAAAAAAATCATCAGCAATGGTTGGGTATTGAAAGACGCGATCGACTTCATCTAAACCTAATACCAGCGGACTATCGCTATCTGATAAGAGAACATCTTGAAAATAATCTGTACAATTATCTTTACTTCCAAAAGTCTCCGTCCAATAATCCTCAACTTTATGAGGTAAGCGAAGCTTCCGAGTAATCCGGGCACAGAACCACTGTAAAAGTTGGTTCAAACTGCTAAAGACTTCCGCATCAGCATGTTGAAAGGACAGCGGGACTGTGCGATATCCTTGCTCTTTGGCATGATATAAAATTCTAGCCATCAAAGACGTTTTGCCCATCTGTCTAGGTGCTTTAATCCGAATTAAAGCCCCTGGGTGTAAAATTTCCTTATAACAGAGAGCTTCATGAGGAACTCGCTCTACATAAAAAGCAGAGGCGAGACGTACTTGACCACTAGGCAATTCTGGCTCAGCGACGGGGAGCGGTGGACTATCAAGAGCAACCGATGAAGAGGTTAGAGCCATCGAGGCTGATGGTGTTACATTCTCTCTATCGCCAAATTTTCCCTCCTCACTAAAGCTCTGGTTCCATTCTCCCCTCTTCCCGAAAGCTCCGGTTCCACTTTCCCCATCTGCCAACAAATTCAGGATTTCTTGAATCAAGGTAGGAGTATCAGCAGACGATTTCCATTCACACTGTCCAATACCCTGAAGGTAGTTGCGTAGATCATGATTCAATGGCGCACTGAGGGAACAATTAACCCGAATCGCTAACACAACAGGCTTGTGATTTTTACGGGAACCACACAATTCCTTAACCCGCCGCAACTTTTCGATCGCCATTTCACTAACTGCTGCTTGGGGAGACAACAGCAGTAAGAAGTAGTCACATAGCTGCAACTCTGCATCGATTTGAGCAATCCAGTCTTCTCCCAGAGTTGGGATTTCTCTACTCATTGACCCGACAGTTGCTCTAAACGTTTGGTGTTTAGCAGCCTTTAATGCTTCACCCAATTGCAACGCAAGTGTCAAATCTGGCTCTTGCGCCCAATGTGAGATAAATACTCTTTGTTTCGTCTCTAGTACCTTGTCCTGTGATAGTTGTTGCTTGATGGCTCGCTCTAACGCTCCTTTAAATCTATTCTTATTAACTCTTTCCTCTAACACATTCGACAGCTTCTGCCAAAACTTATAACCAACATATCTTTCTACATACTCAGGGTTATGAGGATGAATTTCCTCATAAGTTTTCCCTTCATAAGATCCAAGAAATACTTTTCTCTCTAAATCATTCAAGTGTCTGCCTAGTTTGGCATAAACTAATTGCTCGACAAATTCTAATGCATCTTCAGCTTTCATGGTTTTTCAGAAATATAGTCATTCTTTTAAGCTATGATCGAAAATTTTATTCTTTTAATTGCTTTTTATAAAAGCTAAGCTATTAAAATCAAGGTTTTAAATCATATCTATATTGAGATATAGATCGCTCAATTTGTTGACCTCGATCACAAGAGAGATAGATCGCTCGACTGGTTGACCTCGATCACAAATATTATAAAAGCCTGATTGTTAAGATCAGTTCGAGGACGTACTAATTTGACCAATAGGGTACGACCTGAGAATCATTTTGACTCACTGCTGCTCTCCTGTACTTTACTCTTAGTAGTAATTTTTTGATTTCTGGATAAAAACCTTTTGCCAGAATTATAGTACTCCATCTTGGAATAAAACTAGGTAATGTTGCTCAACTTTGAGCATTTCCAAATAATCCGATGTTTTTTTATGAGGTTTCATGAGGTTTAATGAGTTTTTGACTGAGCAAGCTTTTCGCTTCTTGCATTTTTAAATAAACACTTAGACAAAGTTATGAGTTTTTTTGATTCCTTGCTACTAACATTTTAGCCATAATGATGAAATATACAAAGAATTGGATTGATTGTTTTGAAGCTTACAACCTAAGTCAAACATAAACTCCAGCCCATCACCCGATAATTCAAGTGCCCGTTTTGGTTAAGTTAACTCACCAACTTAGCTTAAATTTTTGCAGAGGATACCAAAATGTTTAATCCTACAGAAGTGCTAATCAATAGCTGTGTTAAACGCCTGCAAGCGGGTTACCGCCAAACTTATGGCAGCCACAAACCCGATTACGCCGATATTCTGGGTTGGGCTGCAAACATGGCTCTAGAAATCATTGCCAATAGCGATGCTCTTTATCACAACGTCGAGCACACTATCTTAGTGAGTTTAGTAGGTCAGGAAATCCTAAGGGGTAAACATCTTCGCCAAGGGGGAGTTTCTTGTGAAGACTGGTTGCATTTCATCATTTCCTTGCTATGTCATGACATTGGTTATGTCAAGGGAGTCTGTCAAGAAGATAGAGAAGACGAAAGTTTGTATGCTACTGGCCTAGAAGACATCATGATCTTGCTGCCTTTCGGTTCCACAGATGCCAGTTTGACTCCGTTCCATGTTGATCGTGGAAAGCTTTTTATTAGGGAACGCTTTGGCCTCCACAATTTGATTGATGCCCAATCTATCAAGCAAAATATTGAATTGACTCGTTTCCCAGTGCCAACAGACAGAGAGCATTCCGATACTGTTAACTATCCAGGTTTAGTCAGAGCTGCCGATCTGATAGGTCAGCTCAGCGATCCACGCTACTTGCAAAAACTCCCTGCTTTATTCTACGAGTTTGAAGAAACTGGCGTGAACAAGTCTTTGGGTTACCGCACTCCTGGCGATCTAAGGAAGAACTATCCCAACTTTTATTGGAAGGGTGTGTATCCGTACATTCAGCCAGCATTGCGACACTTAGAGATAACGCAAGAGGGAAAGCAGATTCTTGCCAATCTCTACGCTAATGTGTTTCGGGTCGAACACGAATAAGAGTTAAACACAGAGTTAAATGGTCTAGGGAAAAGGCAATCATCCTAATCGGCTAAGGTGCGTTAGCGAAAGCGGAACGCGCCATTCTCGTAAAGGCGATCGCATCACACCAGGCTTGGCAAATCTGGTCTAGTTCCGAAGTTCCTCCACTGGCAGGAGAACTTCGGCTTTGTGATGCAATTTCAATATCCTCTTGGTGCTTAAAGCCTAGATTGAGTTACCTCTTACATATAAATCTACAGAAAGCTATCCGTCATACTGTAATACAGTTTGCATAATCTTTACAGTTAGTCAGGCTGTGTTCAAACGCTTGTAAAAATTAATTTTATAACACTGAAAATTTAAAAATTTATGATTAATTAAATCTTATGTAAACATGCTGCACATGA
Organism: Allocoleopsis sp.; assembly: GCF_036703385.1. Lineage (NCBI taxonomy): Bacteria > Bacillati > Cyanobacteriota > Cyanophyceae > Coleofasciculales > Coleofasciculaceae > Allocoleopsis > Allocoleopsis sp. Next base: position 27,252 of record NZ_DATNPA010000027.1, read on the forward strand.
CGAATAACAACATCAATCACAAAACTGAGACTAGGAAAGCTTCTTATTCAGGTGACGTATCACCCACTCAAGCCAATCCATTTGCCTCAGATGTCAGTCACGAACTCCGCACGCCGTTGACCTCGATTCGAGGTGCATTGGGACTTTTGCGCGGTGGACTACTAGACCCGAAATCTGACCAAGGTAAACGCCTGTTAGAAATAGCCATCAATAATACAGACCGCTTGGTACGCTTCACCAACGCACTTGAGGCGACAACTCATGTCTTGGAACAAGCAGCAACCACTCAAGACGCTATCTCCAAAATCTTACAAGCCCTCTGTGAGAGTTTGGGATGGCAACTCGGTCAATTTTGGAGCATAGAGGAGGTAGGGGAGCAAGGAGGGGCGACTTTACTGTGTTGCCTTGACACTTGGCAAGTCGAGTCCATCTCAATTGCAGGATTTCATGAAATCTCTAAGCAGATGACCTTTGCACCGGGAATTGGTTTACCGGGTCGGATTTGGGCTAGTGGCACTCCCCAGTGGATTTCTGATGTCCTTGAGGATGATCTGTTCCTGCAAGCTACGATTGCCTCTGGCACCGCCCCTTGGGCGATCGCAGAAAAAGAGGGTTTACACGCTGCCTTTGGTTTCCCGGTTACTAGCGATCGCGAAATTCTCGGTGTGATCACCTTGTTCAACCAAGAAATTCATCCGCTCGATAAAGATTTGCTCAAAATGATGACGGCGATTGGCAGCCATATCGGTCAGTTTATCGAACGCAAACGAGCACAAGAAGCTTTGGAGCGATCGGAAGCTCAGTTGAGAGAACAAACCTTCCAGCTCCAGCAAGCCTTGCAAGAGTTGAAACAGACCCAAGCTCAACTGGTACAAAGTGAAAAAATGTCTGCTCTCGGACAAATGGTTGCGGGTGTTGCTCATGAAATTAACAACCCCATCAACTTTATTCATGCCAATATTAACTATGCTCATCAATATATTCAGGACATGCTGCACTTACTAAACCTCTATACTAAAAATTATCCAAATCCTCAGCCAGAAATTCAATTTGAACTCAAAAATCTAGATTTAGATTTTATCGCATCAGATTTGCCTAAAATCCTGTCATCAATGAAATATGGCTCTGAACGCATCCGCAATATTGTTTTGTCTCTACGTAACTTTTCTCGTCTTGACGAAGCCGAAAAAAAGCAGGTAAATATTCACGAAGGAATTGATAATACTCTTTTGATTTTGCAAAATAAGCTAGAATTTCAAAGGGACAGACCTGCTATTAAAATCATCAAAAAATATGGTTGTATTCCCCCAGTTGAGTGTTATGCAGGACAGCTAAATCAAGTATTTATGAATATCCTTAATAATGCAATTGAAGCGATAGATGAAGTAAGGGGAAAGCGTCTTGCCAAAAATTTTGCATTCTCTCCGCAAATTTGTATTTGTACTGAATTTATAGAACCGAATCAGGTGTTGATTCGGATTAGTGACAACGGAGCAGGCATGACAGAAAACGAACAAAGACAAATATTCGATCCATTTTTTACAACTAAACCAGTAGGGAAAGGGACAGGCTTAGGGTTAGCAATTTGCTACCAAATTGTAGTTGAAAAGCACAAAGGGATGTTGAAATGTAAATCTGAGATAGGGCGAGGGACAGAGTTTCGGATTCAGATTCCCGTATAAGAGAATTCTCAATAAAAAATATCAAGTCACCTATTATGATGCAGCAAGAAAGCTAACTATCAAGGTATAAACAAGAGTCAAAGATGTCTCTATTTAACTAGGTAAGTCCTATTATTAAACTGCTACATGACGGATACTAGCGATTCCTCTCACGGCGATAACTTCACGGCCCGCCAAACCCCGGAAACACCGTTGTCATTTACTGAACAACAATACCGAACCCTAGCTCAAAACTTTCCCAACGGGGCAATACTCTTATTTGACCGTAACTTCCGCTATACCCTGGCAGAGGGTGCTGGATTAGCAACAGTTGGTCTTTCTAATGAGTTATTGCAAGGAAAGACTCTTTGGGAGTCTTTCCCGCCACAAACTAGTGAAATTCTGGAACCCCTTTATCGAAAAGCACGGCTTGGTGAAGCAAGTACCTGTGAAATTCCCTATGCCGATCGCATTTACCTCGCACACACAGTTCCCGTGAAAAACGAACAAGGGGAAATCGTCGGTGGCATGACTTCAATCCAGGATATTACCTCTCGCAAGCAGGCAGAAGAAGAACTTTGTCAACTCAAAGACGAGTTGGAAGTGAGAGTGCAACAGCGTACTGCTGAATTAATTCAGGCTAACGAGCAATTGCAGCAGGAGATTGCCGTCCGAAAAGCAGCAGAGATGGGATTGTACGAAAGCCAAGTGTCCCTAAAGCTCATTAACATCATATCAACCGGAATCACCACCGGAATGCAGCCGTTGCAAGTCATTGAACGCGTACTAACACAGCTGAGCCAACATTTTAAAAATTTGCGCGTTGCTTATTCTACCCTTGACGAGCAAGGGATTTTGAGAGTGATTCAGGCGATCGCTCCACCCGAGATGCAATCGTTGCAAGGGTTTGTCGCCGATTTAAAGGCTGCACCCGACTATCTGAGTGCCTTGCGTCGAAACCAGCCACAAATCATGGCAGATATTTTAGCTGACATCAAGCTAGCTCCCCTTGCTAGTGTGTGGGTTGCTAGAGGTACCAAAGCGTTGCTAAAAGTACCGCTGCATCACGATACAAACGGATTAGTTGGCTTAGTGTGCTTTGACTCACCAGAACCTCGTCAATGGAGTCCTTATGAGGTTGCCACTTTGATAGAAGTGGCTGACTACTTATCCGTTATCCTCAAAGAGGCTCAATCGCAACAAGAGCGAACTAAGGCAGAAACAGCATTGCGAGAGAGTGAAGAACGCTATCGCTTGTTAGTGGAACTTTCTCCGGAAACTATCCTTGTCCAAAGCAAAGGGACAATTGCTTACATCAATCCCGCAGGAGTTAAACTCTTGGGGGCAACGGCAAGTGAAGAACTCATCGGCACACCCCTGTTAGACAGAATTCATCCCGTTAACCGCCAATTGGTGCAACAGCGAATTCAGCAAGTTCAGGCAGAAGGGCAGCAGGCGTCCCTAGCAGAAATTCGCATGGTGCGTGTTGATGGGCAAATGATTGATGTGGAGTCCATCGTCGTCGGGATTGTCTACGAAGGCAAACCAGCGGTGCAAATCTTAATACGGGACATTACTGATCGCAAACAAGCGCAGGCAGACTTACAAGCCCAAGCTCAACTGCTGGATTTGGCTCACGACACCATTATGGTACGCGACTTGAGCGATCGCATTATTTTTTGGAACCAAGGGGCCGTGAAAATGTATGGCTATTCGTGGGCGCAAGCCGTCGGCCAAAATGTCCGCACCTTGCTGCAATCTCAATTCCCCCAACCGATCGAGGATATCGAAGCCGAACTGTTACGCTCTGGGCGCTGGGAAGGGGAACTCCTGCACACCAGGGCGGATGGCTATCGCCTGATAGTAGCCAGTCGTTGGGCATTACAGCGAGACGAGTACGGTATCCCCGTCAAAATTTTAGAAATTAACAACGACATCACCGAACGCAAGAAAGCAGAACAAGAACTGCAACAGAGCGAAACCATGCTACGGTCTTTTTGCGAAGTCACAGCAGCGGGGCAACTCTACTTGAACCAATGCTTCCAAAAGATGTTAGCGATTGGTTGTCAGCACTTTGGTCTAGATTTTGGCTTTTTAGCTCATGTGGAGGGTAATCGCTACGAGATTATCGCCGTCCAGACGCCAGACAACTCCGTTGCTGTTGGTGCTGTTTTTGATGTCAGGCAGTCGTATTGCCTGGAGGGATTGCGGATGTCAGAACCGCTTTGCATTGAGCACGCCAGTGCGTCCGAGTGGTGTCATCATCCAGGTTATGCCAGGTTCCAGATGGAAACCTACATTGGGATGCGAGTGGTGGTGAATAATAGCGTCTACGGTGTGCTCTGTTTTTGTAGCCATATTCCTTCACGCAAGCCGTTCAACGCGGTGGACAAAGAGTTGTTGAAGCTGATGGCACAGTGGATTGGCAATGAAATAGAGCGTTACTCAGCCACTGAGGCACTAGAACAGCTACGCCATCAAAACGAGTTAATTCTAAATTCAGCCGGAGAAGGCATCTGTGGGGTAGACGCGCAAGGCAACATCACCTTTGTCAATCCCGCCGCCGCAAAAATGCTGGGCTATAAGGTAGAAGAACTGATGAACCAGCCCATCTCTGCTCGGTTGTGCCATAGGGAAGATGGTACTCCCTGTAACCTGGAAGAGACGTTGCTTGATGCCGTACTCAAAGAGGGACAAGTTCAACACTTCAAAGATCAGGTATTTTGGCGCAAAGATGGTTCAAGTTTCCCCGTTGAATGCATTGCCACTCCCATGACAGAACGAGGAGAGGGAGAGCGGCAAAGAGTGAATGGTGCAGATGGGCAGATGGGCAGATGGGCAGAGGCGGAGAATTCTTCAACTCCAATTCAGAATTATCAACAACGCTTCATCCATTCTCCTATTGTGGGTGCGGTGATCACCTTCAGAGACATTACCGAACGCCTTGCCATTGAGCGGATGAAAGATGAATTCATCTCGGTCGTCAGTCACGAATTGCGGACGCCATTGACAGCTATTCGGGGATCGCTGGGTTTGGTAGCAGGAGGACTGTTAACCACCCAACCACAAAAGGCACAACGGATGCTGGAAATTGCAGCCGGGAATACCGACCGTCTAACTAGGCTGATTAACGACATCCTGGATATTGAGCGCATCGAGTCGGGCAAAATCCAAATGGAGAAAGAGGTTTGTAACGTCCATGACCTGATGGTGCAGACTGTAGAGGATATGCAATCAATGGCCCAGAAGGAAGGAGTTACTCTCGCTGTTTCTCCGATAGAGGCTCAAATACAAGTTGATCGCGATCGCATTATTCAAGTATTCACCAATCTGATTAGTAACGCGATCAAATTTTCGCCTGCGAATACAACTGTTGAGATCGTTGCTGAACTTCAAGGGGCAGAAGAGATTTGGAGTGAGGAGCGATTTAACTCTACGTTGTCTTGTAGCCCAGTACCCCTGGCTGCCAAATCAAAACAGATACTCTTTAAAGTCAGCGATCGCGGGCGGGGCATTCCATCCGATAATCTCGAAACCATCTTTGGGCGATTTCAACAGGTCAACGCTTCAGATTCTCGCGATAAAGGCGGCACAGGTTTGGGTTTAGCCATTTGCCGCAGCATTGTGCAGCAACATGAGGGTTCCATTTGGGTTGAGAGTAAGTTGGGTGAGGGTAGTACGTTCTGTTTCACTCTGCCAGTTTTGAGCAAGAGCAGGGAAGTGGAGGAGAACATATCCTCTCCATCCTCACTGTCTCCCCTAGTCTTGCTGTGCGATGACGATACTTCAATGCATGGGGTAATAAAACAAGTGCTGGAAAGCCGGGGCTACCGAGTTGTGACTGTAGCTTCAGGGGAGGAAGCGATCTCGCAGGCGACGCTGTTGCAACCCTCCGTGATTCTGCTGGATTTACTCATGCCCTGTATGAATGGCTGGGAGACAATGGCACTACTCAAAGAACAGCCTGATACAAAAAATATTCCCATTATCATTTTCAGTGCTTGGGTATCGGAGGAGGATAAATCTTGCCATCCAGAAGTCGCTAACTGGCTATCCAAACCCCCGACGATGGAAACCCTATTTGAAACCATTAAGCAATCGTTAAAGCAGCGAGCTCAGGTAGCTCGTGTTTTGGTGGTGGAAGACGACCTAGATTTAGCGCGGGTTCTGACGACCATGTTTGAGCATCATGGGATTGAAGCTTATCACGCCACGTCTGGGCTAGAGGCGATTCACATGAGTCAGCATGTGCTTCCCGATTTATTGTTATTGGATTTAGTGCTGCCTGAGGTCGATGGCTATGCAGTAGTGGAATGGCTGCGGCTGTATGACTATTTGCACGAGGTACCACTGGTGGTATATTCGGCACAGGAGCTGACGAAGGCAGAGCGCGATCGCTTGGCGTTAGGGCCAACGGAGTTTTTCACCAAAGGCCGAATTACCCCTGAACACTTTGAGCAGCGCGTGATTGCTTTACTAAACCGAATCGTGACTCAACCTGAGCGCGATTAATGAGTAAGACGGCGGCAGTAAGAGAGCAAGTTGCATTCAAACGGATCACTCTCTCTTCCTCTCACCTCAGCGTCCTAGCTAGGGTGACTTTGTGGTTTGTTAAATTCTACGTTAGGCTGCAACTCAGTATGATGTCCTAACCATAGGCATAAACTATGGTAATCCTAGGAAAACCCCAAAAGCTTCCCTCTGCCTAATTGCTAACAGCTCATAGCTACGTGACAACAAAATCAATAATGACAACAAAGCGAATTCTAGTCATCGATGATGAAGATGATATCCGGGAAGTCGCCCAACTTTGCCTGGAGACGGTAGGAGGATGGGAGGTAATGACGGCCGCTTGCGGCAGCGACGGTTTGGCTCAAGCTGAGACACAGCAGCCTGATGCTATTCTCCTAGACGTAATGATGCCAGGGATGGACGGCCCCACAACGTTTCACAAGCTACAGACAAATACTGCCACCCAGAATATTCCTGTAGTTTTTTTGACCGCTAAGGTACAAGCGGCTGAACAGCGCCGATTTGCTGAGTTAGGGGCAAAGGCCGTGTTGACCAAACCCTTCGATCCTCTAACCCTGGCGATTCAGGTAGCAAAGGCTCTGGGTTGGAGTTCTGTCTAGATGTCGTTCTCGACCAAGATATCTTGACCCACTTGGACTGAGCCAATGCCAATTAAAAGAATTCCCTTGAGGATAAATGGGTAAACAGTTGATCCCATCCGCCAACATCTACACTCCTCAATAATAAAGCCAGCTGTCCGTCTAGAGTCGTTGGTCAGCTGGCCTTCTTCTAGATCGTACTCAGCACGAATTAGGATTTACTGAGAAACCCCTGGACTTGTCTCAGGGCTGCTGCACCAATATTGAAGAGTGCCCAGCCAGCTGCCAGGAGGATAGGAGACAAAACTATTGCTACACGCCAATCAATGTCCATATTTTTAGTCCTTTGCCTTAACGCTTGAAGTTTTTTGAATTATTCTCATTTTTCCATTTTTAAGCAAATTGGCACAGTTTGCCAGAGGACTTCTTGAATTGAGCCAGAGAAAGAAATTGGCTTTTTGACTACAGGAGAAAGTGGGGGAGTGGGAGAAGTTCATCACTTCACCTCAGTCCACTAATGGATGCAGATGGCTTAGTGAGGCTTGGTAAACCCCACATCAGTTCCTTTCCCAGCATGTACCAGAGCGAGCTTTTCATAGCGCCGTGCATGTTCAATCAGTCCAGCGGCTTCAGCTTCAGAGACGTCGCGTAATCGCTTAGCCGGAACTCCCACAACCAGTGAGAAGGGGGGAACATCTTTACTTACCACTGCACCAGCACCCACAATACTACCTGTACCCACACGCACACCATCAAGTACGATGGCACCAATGCCAATTAGGCTACCGCGTTCAATGTAAGCTGAATGAACCACGGCGCGATGACCAACCGTGACGTGGTCTTCGAGAATGGTTGGTTTGCCAGGGTCACCGTGTAAAATTGCCCCATCCTGAATATTCGTTCGCTCACCAATTTCAATGCGCTCAACATCGGCCCGTACAACGGCACCGTACCAAATGCTGACTCCAGCCGCTACTAAGACTTGACCCATAACTACCGCATTTGGGGCGATAAAGGCGGCTGGAGAGAGGTCAGGAGGCGACCAGTAAGATGTAGTTAATGAGAATTGCTGATTGAGATCGTTCACAATTTAGGGTTAATTGAATATCTTTGCGCAAAACATCTTCTGAAGGAAACAGATCCCTAGATATAATAAAGCCACAGGATTAGCACACATGGGTAAAGACGGCTATAGGTATGTAATGATCAATTCAAGCTTGCAGTACCCCATCTTTGGTTCAGAGATTCAATGTCCTCACTGCCGTCAGATGATTCCGGCATTGACCCTGACCGATACCTATCTCTGTCCGCGTCATGGTGCCTTCGAGGCAGACCCAAAAACTGGGGAATTGATTCATTTACAATCCGGGCGTCACTGGCGTCAGTGGAATGATGAGTGGTATCGGCAGCATACACATCCGGACGGGATTCGCTTTGAAATTCACGAAGCCCTAGATCGACTCTACACTCAAGGCTACCGAGCAACGCGGGTAATTATTGCCAGTCGTTATAGGGAGTTAGTGAGTGCTTACTTGGAGCGTAGCACACCCTGGCGATCGCCTTCGGAACCAGCAAAACCCAGGCTTTATGGCTTACCCGTAGAATTTAGCCCCGATCCGCAAGAGGAACCTTGCTGGGAAGTCATCAATTTTGATTTGGAAAAAGAGCCAGGGATACCCGTGCGTTATCCTTACTTCCGAATCTTTGAGTAGGCATAATCTGAAAGGGACTGGATTGAAGGTTGAAAGGTTGAACATCATAACCTGGATTCTTGCTAATCGGCTACTTTGTCCACAGGGCTAACCTTCTCACCTTCAACTTGCCAACTTTCAACTCTTTTGCCCAATCCCCATGCATCACGCCTCAATTCGTACAGCAGATATTTTTCGTGCGATCGCATTTTACGAACAGCTGGGATTTACCGTCTGTGAACGCTTCAGTGCGGGTATCACTCTCGCTTGCTGGATGGAGGGGTTAGGAGGACGAATCGAACTCATTCAAATCCCCGAACCACGCCCTGCTCCCGATGCCTTTGGGGATGAACACTATGTCGGGTATTACCATTTGTCCTTCGATCTCACCGATGCGGTAACTGACCTCCCGACTTGGTTGAGCCACTTACAAGAACGCTTTGCCGAAGCATCAAGCAGCAACCCGGAAGCGTTGCAACCCCTGAAAGTTCTTTTGGAACCGACTCAACAGATGATCGGTTCACGGGTTTACGAAGTGGCTTTTATTGCCGATAGCGATGGTCTACCGCTAGAATTTCTCCGAGTCCTGAGCGCTCAATAAGCACCATACTCGTTAAATGAGCTTGCTGCGCTGCTGGCTGTTTACCTAATGATGGAATCGGTTAGGAGTAGCCTGGAAAAGTTTGGCTAATGAAGTTGCATTATCTGCCAAGGGTTCAAACCCCTTACTCATATTTCAAGCCCACTTTAAGTGGACTCAAGATTTACTGGCCAAGGATTTCTTAGTTAAGAGGAAAGCTTGACCCTCAACGGGAACTCAGATTGTTTCTCTTGAAACTAAATACATAGAACATTATTCTTAGAGTCTCTATATCGATGTATGACCTGCTCAAAGCCAATTTCCTCAATCTCCCCTGCCCTCTTCTGAGTTGTTGAATATAAACCTATGTATTTTCGGTCTAATTTTCGTCGTCGCGGACTTCTCATTTTGCTTTTCAGCCTCTGCTTCAGTGCTGCGGTATTCACGACGAAAGCCTCTTCGGCTCCCTCCGAGGTCTTAGTCTCCCAACGTCCAAGTACCTCGCCGTCGGTTACCAGCACTGAGACCAAAACCCTTAAACTGACTCAAGATGTTCGTAAAACAGTGCTGGACAATGGTCTAACTGTTCTCACTAAGGAAGTGCATACGGCACCTGTAGTCACTGTACAGGTATGGTACAAAATTGGGTCACATAACGAAGCCCCTGGAGTGAATGGTATTGCCCATCAGTTAGAACACATGATGTTCAAAGGCACCAAAGAGCGTCCCATTCAATTTGGTCGTCTTTTCAGTGCCTTAGGCAGCGCATCCAACGCCTTCACCAGCTACGATCAGACGGCTTATTTCGGCACAGTCGAGCGAGAAAAACTGAAAGCCTTGTTGGTTCTCGAAGCAGACCGGATGCAAAACTCTCTGATTGAACCGCAGCAACTCGACAAAGAAAAGCGTGTTGTAATTTCTGAGTTGCAGGGGTACGAAAACAGCCCTAGCTACCGCCTCAACCGTGCCGTGATGCGTGCGGCCTTTCCTACCCAACCTTATGGGTTACCCGTGGGCGGTACCAAAGCAGATGTACAGAAGTTTACCGTTGACCAGGTACTGGAATACTACCGGAAGTACTACAGCCCAGACAATGCCACATTAATCATCGTGGGCGATTTCCAAACCGAACCGACCCTTGCAGCGGTTAAAGAAACATTTGGTAAGGTACAAGGAAAGCACTCAGCTGCACAGAGCGAAAAAAACCCCGCCTCTCCAATCCAAAATCCAAAATCTAAAACCCAAAATCCAATTATCCTCCGGGAAGAGGGCAGCGCGAGTTTTTTGCATGAAGTCTATCCGTTACCCGCAATCAATCATCCCGATGTACCCGCGTTGGATTTGATGGATTATGTCTTGACGGGGGGGCGGAATTCACGCCTAACCCAAGCTTTGGTGGAATCAGGCATCGCTAGCGATATGTCAGGGGGTGCTATCAACTTAATTGGAGCGGGCTGGTATGAATTATCGGCTACGGCTGCCCCTGGTCAAAAGCTAGAAAAAATTGAGCAGGTTCTCGCGTCTGAGTTGGCTAAGTTGAGAGATCAGGGCGTTGCTCAGGAAGAGCTGAATCGGGCAAAAACGCAACTCACCGCCAATGTGATTTTAGGGAACCGGGATATCACCAGCCAAGCGACGCAACTCGGCTATGACGAATTATCGGCTGGTGATTATCGCTATACAGACCGTTATCTGGCAGCCGTTCAGAAAGTTAGTGCCGCTGATGTGCAGCGCGTGGCTCAAACTTACCTTACGTCAGGGAATCGAACCGTGGGCTTTTTTGAGCCGACTCAGTTGGAGGCGAAGGCTGGTGAGGGTTCAACAGGTGCGGGTAAAACCAGCGAAAACTTCAGCGCGGGTTCCCCAGTAGACCCTGCTGAGGTGGCGAAATACCTGCCTCAAATAGACTCGTCTACCACACCGACGACTCAGGCTTTACCGGAGGAGATTCGGTTAGCCAATGGGATGCGAATCTTGCTTTTACCCGATCGCAGTACGCCAACAGTAACACTGACTGGCTATATTCGTGGTGGTACAGAGTTTGACTCCCAAGCCAAAGCGGGTTTAGCCAGTTTAACCGCAGATAATGTGATGAATGGCACGAAAACGCGAGATGCTCTGGAGATTGCCAAAGCGTTGGAAGAGCGAGGCGCGAGTTTGGGCTTCGGGGCGAACCGAGAAGGTGTGAATATTGAGGGCAACAGTTTAGCCGCTGATTTACCTATCTTGATTCAAAGCTTGGCCGATGTGGTACAAAATGCCACATTTCCCCCAGATAAGCTGGAATTGACCCGCCAACAAATGCTGACGGCTCTGAAGGTGAAATTGGATACACCATCCCAGGTGGCAATCCGAACATTCCAACAGACCGTTTATCCTAAGAATCACCCCTTCTACGCCTTTCCAACGGAGGAGAGCTTGAAAGGCATTAGTCGTGAGGACGTGATGAATTTTTATCAGAAGCACTATCGCCCAGATACGACGGTATTGAGCTTGGTGGGTGACTTTGACCCAGCCAAAGTGCGATCGCTCCTCGAAACTCAACTCTCCTCTTGGCAAGACAGTGGACAACCTCCAGTTGCCAACTACCCAAAAGTATCCTTGCCGCAAACAAGGGTGGAACTGAACCCCGTGCTTCCTGGGAAAGCTCAGTCCATTACCTTACTGGGCTATCGAGGGATTGAACGGAAAGACCCCCGTTACTATGCCGCGTTGGTACTGAATCAGATTGTAGGGGGTGATACCTTATCGAGCCGACTGGGGACGGAAATTCGCGATCGCTTGGGTTTGACCTATGGGATTTATAGCTACTTCCAAGCAGGACTACATCAGGGGCCTTTTTTGATTCAAATGCAGACCGCTCCCGAAGATGCTCAAAAAGCGATCGCTAGCACCATTGCCCTGCTCCAGCAAATACAACAAAAGGGGGTTACTAGTAGTGAAGTCGCTGCTGCCAAACGTTCCCTTACTAGCGAATATCCCGTTGGCCTTGCCGAACCAGACAGTTTAGCACAGACGATTTTGAACAACGAGGTATATAACCTAGGTTCCTCAGAACTGCGCAATTTCGTCAGTAAAATTGAGGCGGTTACCTTAGAACAAGTCAATCAGGCGGCTAAGGAGTTACTTCATCCAGAAAACCTAGTCGTTGTAACCGCTGGCCCTCCTGTTTCAGCCTCCAATAACTAGTAAACAGTGAGCAGTGAGCAGTGAGCAGTGAGCAGTGAGCAGTGAACAGCAGGCTAAATACTTAATATCTATAGGACTATGGCAGATTGGCAAGCTGTTCATTTATTACTGCTGCGCTGCACTGGTGAGGATGATTTTGATGGGTTGTAGGGGTAGCGCTTCCTCACTCAAGCTCCGGGTGCCTACCCCCGCCATTTCTAACTAGACCTCTTGAAGACCATTCCTTTTCATCAATATCTGGGCAGGCGGGACACCTACCCCACAAGAAAAAATGGCTCTTGTGTGGGATGGGCATCTTGCCCGTCCTAGAAGAGAGTTCTTCAAGATGTCTACTGATGCCCATCCATCCCTACAATTCTTGGGAGAATTGGTTTTTGGATTATGATGCACTTTGCCGTCTCGATGGGTAACTTCTTACGTCGTCACTGCCTCAGTCGATCTTTCTCGCTCCTGCTCGGCGTCCTTCTGGGCTTAGGCGTTCTCTCAACACCTTTATCGATCGCCGCACCACAGGTCACTGAGGTTAAAGTGAGCTTGGGCAACACTGCCAACGAGTTAAAATTTTTCCCGGATAATTTACAGTTTGTCGTAGGTCAGCGTTACAAACTAGTACTCGATAATCCTAGCCCTCAAAAACACTACTTCACCGCTAAAGACTTTGCCGATATCAGCTGGACTCAAAAAGTTGAAGCCGGAAAAGTTGAAATTAAAGGAGCGATTCATGAACTGGAACTGAAGCCAGGAGGGGAAGCGGAGTGGGTGTTTGTTCCGATGAAGCCAGGAAAATATTCCTTGCGTTGTCCAATTCCAGGTCATACAGAAGCCGGGATGACAGGGGTCATTACCGTTTCTGCCCAGTAAGCGATCGCTCCTTGAGGGTAGTCAGTCTAGTTGAACTTACACCGAACGCCTCATACAAACTTACCCGTTACATCCGCACTCGCTTAACCCTGAGAATCTAAATCGTATTGCTTAAAGCAATGTTAAGCTACCTTAAAAGATAGAAGCTTTTCATGGATCGTCCACATCTCAGCCCTCTGTCATTCGCATGAAGAAAATTTTTAGCAATTTGCTTTTCAAACCCGCTACTCCCCCTACTCCCAAGAAAAAACGCCGGGGTATTGAAATCAAGTCTGAGCGTGAAATTGAAATCATGCGACAGGCGGCTAAGATTGTCGCAACCGTACTGAAAGAAATTTCCGAGAGGGTTGAGCCAGGAATGACCACAGCTGACTTAGACGCCTACGCAGAAAAGCGTATCCGTGAGATGGGGGCAACACCCAGTTTCAAGGGTTATCACGGTTTTCCGGCCTCCATCTGCTCCAGCATTAACCACGAAGTAGTACATGGTATTCCCAATCGTAAGAAAGTGATTCGCACTGGAGATGTGCTGAAAGTCGATACGGGTGCCTACTTTGAGGGCTTTCATGGCGACTCCTGCATTACTTTAGCGCTCGGTGAAGTCACACCAGAAGCCGCTAATTTAATTCGTGTAGCAGAAGAAACCCTGTATAAAGGAATTGAACAAGTTAAGGCCGGAGCTTACTTGCTCGATATTGCCGGTGCGATTGAAGACCATGTGAAAGCCAATGGATTTAGCGTGGTGGAAGACTTCACAGGTCATGGTGTTGGGCGGAATCTGCACGAAGAGCCTGCCGTGTTTAACTACCGCACCCATGAAATGCGCAATGTGAAGCTCAAAGCTGGAATGACATTGGCCATTGAGCCGATTTTAAATGCGGGTTCAAAGTTCACGCGCATTCTATCGGATCGATGGACAGCCGTGACCCTCGACAATGCTCTATCTGCTCAGTTTGAGCATACAGTATTGGTAACTGAGGATGGCTACGAAATTTTAACTGACCGTACTAAAATTTAGAAAAGGCTAGAAGGGATAGGGTGCTTTTTGACGCACCCACTTTATAGCGTCGCTGTGTGAGTGCGCTTATTGGTGATGCGCTTGATCGGGGTGCTAGGTGCGATCGCGCTTAATCTACTGGACACCATCCAATCACGCAAAACTTGGCACACAGCTAAAATATTGGTGAATCTTAGAATTTTGTAAGAAAAAACCCCCCAACATTGAAAGCCGGAGGGTGAATTACAGGGTGCATCTACCATTTCTTTCTTCCTAGGGATATCACGACTATCCGGATCGCTTGGATGTCATCGAATAAGATTTCTTTCCTAAGGCAAGATCTGAACTAGGATAAATTCAGTCGGGAGTATCCCTCCCATTCGGGTAGGAGAATTTTGAAGACTCTGCTAAGAATGAGCAAAGGACAGGTTGAGCAGCCTAGAATTGTTCAAGGGATGCATCGGATGCAATATCACGCTAGACTGCGATTGTGCGTATACCTCCAGATAGAAGACGGGCGGAGTTCGCTACGACTTCCGAGGTAAAGGTACACTCAACCAGTTCAGTGGGTCGGACTTGGTTTTCGGGTTCGTCGGTCTTGTGTCTTGTTGCTCCTGCTAAATAAAGTTAGAAGCCTACAACCCTAGGCGTAAGCGCCAAAACACTTACGTCGTTATATCCCTGCGTATAGGTATCAGATAAAGCGCAATCAGACGCTGGCCTAGCGTCTAAGTGCGCGAATTTCAGCTCTATCTGCTCCGCATAGAGCGAAGGCTTCACGCAAGTGCTGTGATGCAGGACGTGAGTGCGTCCCAGAGAGCTGACAGGCTAATGGTATCTGTTGGGAAGCGCACAATCCTCTATATTCTTCCAGAGGAGGGAAGTAATGCGCTGTTAATAATGGGTAGTGGGTACTAGTAGAGGAAAAGGATTTTTCTGCTCTACTAGAATTCCCCGATTCACCCGAAGGGAGCCGATTGACTATGCAACCACCCGAGGTAGCAAGACTATGTTAAAAATCGCTCTCATCCATTACGCAAATGCAACAGGGAGGAACCATGTGTGAACTGTTACGAGCTGTTCTTGATGGTGATGAGAAGGCCGATTTGCGCCAGTTACTGGATCAGTTACGCGCCAATCATCGAGAGCGGTACTTCCTGAAAAATCAAATTCTACAAGCTTTTGAAGACTACTGCAACAACTACCAAAAACCAGCTTACTTTTCCCGCACTTCTGCTCTGGGCGAACTCATCCATTATACCCATGAAATTATTCTGGAAAAGGAGAGCGTCTGGTTCATTGTTCGGCCTAAAATTGCCTCTCAAGATATCTGTCGGCTGGCAGTAGACTTAAGCCATTTTGAATCGATGCCAGTGGAGGCGTGGCTAAACTTACAAGATCGTTTTATATCCGGTGACGCAACTGGGTTATCGGACTCTCCAACTGGACACGAAGGCACTGTCGCTACCAGTGGCGTACTCGAAATTGACGTTCGTCCCTTTTACGAGTCTTTCCCAACCATTCGCGACCCCAGAAATATTGGCAAAGGGATCGAGTTTCTTCACCGTTACCTATCGAGCCAGTTATTTGCCAATACCAAATCAGGACGAGATAACGTCCCTTCTCAACAATGGTTAGAGGCTTTCCTTGACCTATTACAGAACTCTGAGTACGAGGGAACGCCGTTGATGATTAACGAGCAGATTAACTCAACCACTCAGTTGTCTCAACAAGTCAAACGAGCCTTAACCTTTGTGGGGGAACGCCCAGCAGACGAGCCCTACGAACAGTTTCGCGCAAAACTCCAAGTTTTGGGCTTTGAACCCGGATGGGGCAACACTGCTGGTCGGGTGCGGGAAACACTAGAACTGCTTGATCGCCTAATTGATTCGCCAGATCATGGTGTATTAGACGCCTTCATTTCCCACATTCCACTCGTCTTCCGCATCGTCCTGGTTGCCATCCACGGTTGGGTGAATCAAGAAGATAGCTTGGGTCGTCCTCTAACCACTGGTCAAGTAGTTTACGTACTCAATCAAGCTCGGAGTTTAGAAAAGCAGCTCCAAGAAGATATTAAGTTAGCTGGGTTGGATGTAATCGGTGTTCAACCCAAGGTGATTATCCTCACCCGTCTGATTCCGAACAGCGAGGGAACTAAATCACACGAACGTCTAGAAAAAATTCATGGTACCGAAAATGCCTGGATTTTGCGAGTTCCCTTCCCCGAAGGTAATACAAATGTGACTCAAAACCGAATTCCTCGGTTTGAGCTTTGGCCTTACCTGGAATCCTTTGCCCAGGAGGCTGAAAAAGAACTTTTGGCAGAATTTAAGGGACGTCCCAACTTAATTGTTGGCAATTATTCCGATGGCAATTTAGTTGCCTTCCTCCTAGCTAGACGATTTAAAGTCACCCAGTGTAGTATTGCTCACGTCCTGGAAAAACCCAGATATCTTTTCAGTAACCTCTACTGGAAAGACCTAGAAGAGCAATATCACTTCTCTCTGCAATTCACGGCAGACTTAATCGGAATGAATGGTGCTGATTTCATCATTACCAGCACGTATCAAGAAATTGTGGGGACACCTGAACAGTGGGGACAGTATGAGTCTTACAAGTACTTCACAATGCCCAACCTCTATCACGTGGTTGATGGCATCGATTTGTTCAGCCCCAAATTTAATGTAGTGCCGCCTGGGGTGAATGAAAGCGTTTTCTTCCCCTATACCCAAAATTCAGAGCGAGTTGCCAGCGAAACCGAACGGATTAAAGCCTTACTTTTTACCCATGAAGATTCACAAATCATGGGTTATCTGGAGGACACGAGTAAGCGACCCATTTTAGCTCTGGCTTCCCTCTACCCCAGCAAAAACCTCACGGGTTTGGTGGAATGTTTTGGTCAAAGCCCAGACTTACAGGAGCGCTGCAACCTGATAGTAGTGACAGGGAAAGTGCGTCCAGATGAGGCGAAAGACTCAGAAGAAAGAGGTGAAATTGAAAAGTTCCAGCAGCTCATCGACCAGTACAATCTCCACGGTAAAGTACGCTGGCTAGGACTGCGCTTCACTACACCGGATAGTGGTGAAGTCTACCGTGTGATCGCGGATTGTGGTGGGATTCTTGTTCATCCAGCTCGCTTTGAAGCTTTCGGCCTGTCAATTTTGGAAGCGATGGTTTCGGGTCTACCCACCTTTGCAACTCAATTTGGTGGCCCGTTGGAAATCATTCAGGAGGGAGAATCTGGTTTTCATATCAACTCGACTGACCTGGTGGGAATGGCTGAAAAACTTCTGCAATTTATTTCTCGATGTGACCAAGAACCCAACTACTGGAATGAAATTTCTCAACGTGCCATTAAGCGAGTTCACGACAAATATACCTGGAAAAACCACACCAAACAACTGCTTGGCTTAGCTAAAATATACGGCTTTTGGAATTATGCTTCTGTTGAAAATCGGGAAGCACTCCTTCGCTATATGGAAGCCTTGTTTTATCTCTGCTACAAGCCGAAAGCTGAGCAATTGTTACAGAAACACATGCAACAGTAGGAGGTATTAATTTTGGAGTTTTGATTTTGGATTTTGGATGAATCGATTACAAATCAATCAGGGTGCTTGAAGTAAAGTTGGCTAACTAAACAATCAAAAATGTACGCTATCGTGCTCCGCTCACGGTACGGCAACGGGTATCTAACCTTGAAGGGTTAGGGGTCAACTCATAAGTCAGGACAGCAATTAGCAAAGCACAAAGGACAACGGATAAATGACTAAGCACAAAGAACAAAATTGCCATAATACTTATACTGACTGGGCTGTCATTGAAACCCAGTTTGACCCGACTCAGTTGCATTATAAGGAAACCGTTTTCACTGTAGGAAACGGCTACCTCGGTACGCGGGGCAGCTTTGAGGAAGGCTATCTAGGTGCGATGGGAGCTACCTTGATTCACGGCGTCTATGATGATGTTCCGGTTGTCCATACTGAACTGGCGAACTGCCCTGATTGGTTGCCGTTGGTGGTAATCATCAATGGCGATCGCTTCCGCCTCGATCAAGGTGAGATAATCAGCTATAGGCGTCAACTTGATGTGCGACGAGGTGTCTTGAGTCGGGATGTGCGCTGGCGCAGTGGATCGGGTTACACCGTAGACATCCACCTCGAACGCTTTGCCAGCTTAGTCGATCAGCATGTCTTGGCGCTGCGCTGCCAGGTAACCGCCCTAAATTTTGAGGGAAAAGTTGAGATTCAGGCAAGCATCAACGGTTACCCCGACAATCAGGGCGTGATGCACTGGGAATGGCTCAACCAGGGCGATGTTACCACCGACGAGGGTGATCACGCCGCCTGGATGCACCTTCGCACGCGAAACACCGGTATTGAGTTGGGGATGGCAACTCGCGTCACAGTATCGGATGCAAATGCCTCCGTGCGCGTCAGCGGGTGCCAGGGTTATCCGAGTTTGGCAGCGACATTCCCCGTTCAGTCTGGACAGACGGTGACGTTAGAGAAGCTGGTAACTGTCTTTACCTCACGGGAAGAGAAGGCTCCTGCCCAGGCAGCGGTAGACAAGATTAAACAGCAGCCCAACTATGCAACCCTACTATCTGCTCAGGAAGCCGCTTGGGAAGAGGTATGGGAATCCAGTGATGTGGTGATTGAGGGCGACATCAAAGCTCAATTGGCGATTCGCTATAACCTGTTCCAGGTACTCATCAGTGCACCTCGTCACGATGATACGGTAAGCATCCCAGCTAAAACCCTCTCTGGTTTTGCCTATCGCGGTCACGTTTTTTGGGATACGGAAATCTTTATCCAGCCCTTCCTGATTTTCACCCAACCCGATTTAGCTCGCAATTTGCTGACCTATCGTTACCATACCCTGAACGGAGCACGGCGCAAGGCGAAAGACTCTGGTTATAAGGGGGCGATGTTTGCCTGGGAAAGTGCCGGGACGGGAGATGAGGTGACTCCGCGTTGGGTGCCACCCGCAGACGACAGTGAGGAACTGGTGCGGATTTGGTGCGGCGATCGCGAACTTCATATTAATACAGATGTGGCCTATGCGGTCTGGCAGTACTGGCAGGCGACGGGTGATGATGCTTGGATGCGCGATTACGGTGCCGAACTCGTTCTGGACACGGCGGTTTACTGGGGAAGCCGGGTGGAGTGGAATCCCAAGCAGGAGCATTATGAGATTCGTGAGGTGATTGGCACCGATGAGTACCACGAACATGTGAGCAACAACACTTTCACCAACCGGATGGTGCAATGGCATCTGGAGAAGGCACTCGTTGTACTGGATTGGCTGCACAACCAATATCCAGAGAAAGCCGCAACCCTGGAAGGAAAACTCCTCGTTACTCTAGAGCGACAAGCGCGTTGGCGGGACATTATCAGCAATATCTGGATTCCCTACGACCCGGAAACTGGCATCATCGAGCAGTGTGAGGGATTTTTCAAGCTTGAAGATATTAACCTCGCTGATTATGAACCCAGAACGCGATCGATGCAAGCCATTTTAGGCATCGAAGGAGCCAGCAAGCGACAAGTCCTCAAGCAGCCGGATGTGTTGATGCTCCTTTATTTACTGCGTGAGACTCCTGGCATCTTCTCAGAGATCAGGACGCTGCAAGCGAATTGGGACTATTATGCACCCCGCACGGATATTACTTATGGTTCATCTCTGGGGCCAGCAATTCACGCCGCTTTAGCCTCTTACCTGAATCAGCCGGAAGAAGCTTATGAGCGGTTTATGCAGGCTGCTTTGGTGGATTTAGAGGACACACGGCGCAATGCGAAAGAGGGCATTCACGCGGCATCAGCGGGTGGGGTGTGGCAAGCACTGGTCTTTGGGTTTGCGGGTATTCGGATTAACGATGCCTATCCCCAAGCCAAGCCACATCTACCTAAAGGCTGGACACGCTTGAAGTTTAAGTTACAGTGGCGCGGAGAGTGGTATGAGTTCGATCTGCGTTCAGAGGAAGTAAAGGAGGAATTAGAAGAGATGGAAGACAATACGAATGGGAAATCTGCTGTGAACAAACCAGACATTCAGGGGGTGATTTTTGACCTCGATGGTGTACTGACGGAGACGGCAGAATACCACTACCGGGGTTGGCAGCGCTTAGCCGATGAAGAGGGTATTCCTTTTAATCGGCAGGCTAACGAGGCAATGCGAGGTTTGTCACGTCGGGATTCATTACTCCTGATGCTGAATGGAGAATCGCGCACAGAAGAACAACTCGAAGAGATGATGGAGCGCAAGAACCGCTACTATCTGGAATCGATTAAGGATATCACTTCTGCTGATTTGCTGCCCGGTGCTGTTGAGTTACTCGACGAACTGCGTGCGGCGGGTATTAAAGTGGGGCTGGGTTCAGCCAGCAAAAATGCTCAAGAAGT
>NZ_DATNPA010000028.1:0-12150 GCF_036703385.1 Allocoleopsis sp.
TTATCTGAGAGCCATTGCGGCTCGTACACTGCTTTAATCCTTCGGGTAATGGGTAGTTCACTTCTGGAACCGTCAACCTCCAGCCTTCAACCATCAACCATCAACCATCAACCTTCAGCCTTCAACCATCAACCATCAACCTTCAACCATCAACCATCAACCATCAACCATCAACCATCAACCATCAACCTCGAACCTTCAACCTTCAACATCGCCCCATGTCCCAAACGATTGTTGTCAAAGTTGGTACCTCCAGCCTCACTCAACCGGAAACGGGTCAGCTAGCGCTCTCGACCATTGCTAAGCTAGTTGAAACCCTCACCCAGCTACGCCTGTCAGGACATCGCATCGTACTTGTCACTTCGGGAGCTGTGGGTATTGGTTGTTCAAGGTTGGGGTTAAAGTCGCGACCCCAAACGATGGCTCTAAAACAAGCCGTGGCAGCAGTAGGCCAGGGACGATTGATGCGAATTTATGACGATTTCTTTACCAGCTTGCAACAACCGATCGCGCAAATACTCCTGAGTCGCCGTGACTTCATCCAGCGTAGTTGCTACGTCAATGCCTACGCCACATTTCGGGATCTGCTCCAGTTCGGCGTGATTGCGATCGTCAATGAAAATGACACCGTTGCTGTCGAGGAACTGAAGTTTGGAGATAACGATACCCTTAGTGCCCTTGTCGCCAGTTTAATTGAAGCCGATTGGCTGTTTTTACTCACCGATGTGGACCGACTTTACTCCGCCGATCCGCGTCAGGTACCCGATGCTCAACCGATTACCCTGGTAAACAGCATGGAGCATTTAGCCGAACTTCAAATCCAAACTGGGGAATCCGGTTCTCAGTGGGGGACTGGCGGCATGGTTACCAAAATTTCCGCCGCTCGGATTGCTACCAATGCGGGGGTGAGAACAGTGATCACAGAAGGACGATACCCTGAAACGATTGAAAAAATCTTACAGGGAGAACCCCTCGGCACCCAGTTTGAACCCCAACCTCGAACGGAAAGCGCCCGTAAGCGCTGGATTGCTCACAGTTTAGTCCCTGTAGGTAAGCTCTATCTGGATAATGGAGCCGTAGCGGCAATTTCTCAGGCGGGTAAATCCCTCTTAGCGGCTGGGATTACTGCTATTGACGGGGAATTTCACTCCTCAGAGGCGGTACAGCTATGCAACAGCAGTGGCGTGGAAATTGCTAGAGGGCTAGTCAACTACAGCAGCACCGAACTTCAGAAAATTCGAGGCCGTAAATCCGAGGAAATTCCCACGATTTTGGG
This sequence comes from Allocoleopsis sp., assembly GCF_036703385.1. Taxonomy (NCBI): domain Bacteria; kingdom Bacillati; phylum Cyanobacteriota; class Cyanophyceae; order Coleofasciculales; family Coleofasciculaceae; genus Allocoleopsis; species Allocoleopsis sp. The sequence goes on from NZ_DATNPA010000028.1 coordinate 1,277, forward strand.
CTATGCAGGCGCTGAAACTGTGGTGCACCGCGATAACCTCGTTCTGACCAATTAGCGTTGAGTTCGCGAAGGGGTAGACTGAATGGTGCGTTACACTTCGTTAATGCACCCTACAAGATCTGCGATCGCACTAGGTTACGGCTGCGCCTACCCTACCTGTGGGATTTTCCGGTATGGGTAGAGTTACCGTAAACGTAGTTCCCTTGCCGACTTCACTTTCTATAAAAATCTCGCCCCTGTGCAAGTCTACACATTCTTTAACAATCACTAATCCTAAGCCAACTCCAGGGGTAACGCCGATGTTACTACAACGAAAGAAAGGATTAAATAACTGAGCTTTTTCAGTGGAGGGAATCCCAATCCCTCCATCAGATAGTTGAAAAACAACTTGGCTGGGTTCGCAGCGTAACTCTAACCGAACTGGGTTCTTGTCAGGAGAAAACTTAATAGCATTGGAGAGCAAGTTTCTCAGGATTAATTTTAAGAGTTTCTCGTCCAGAATAACGTTAGTACAAGTTCCTTGGCACTCAAAGAGAATTGGGTGTTGATTCGCGGGATTCAACTGAAACTCGTTGACCATTTCACGAGCAACTTGTTCTACATCCAGAGAGGCGGGACTAAAATCTAGAGTTCCCATTTCGGCTTGCTGAACAATCAGCATATCTTCAACCAATTTGGTCAAATACTTAATAGACGATTGAATGCGTTGAAAATGTTTCTGCTTTTTTTCTGGTGTCAATCGTGAGTCGTAATGTTCAAGCAGATCCGCCGAAGACAAAATGGTGGTCAAGGGGGTACGGTACTCATGTGAGACAGTAGCAATGATACGAGATTTTAATTCATTCAGTTCTCGCTCTTTTTCAAGAGCTAATCGCAGGTCATTTTCTAAACGCTGGCGTCGAAAAATCTCTTGCCTAAGTTGCTCGTTTGTTTCCCTTAATTGAACAATACTCTCGGCGACTCGCCCTTCTAGTTCCTCATTTGTCTTTTCCAATAGAGCTTGGATTTCCTGTTGTTCAGTAACGTCATGAAAGACTAAAACAGCCCCTAGAATGTTACCTGCATCATTTTTAATCGGTGCAGCACTATCATCAATTGGGATTTCGTTACCATCTTTGGTAATCAGGAGAGTATGGTTTTCTAAACCCACAGTCACTCCCTCTTGAAGAACTAACTTTACCGGATTCTCAATCAGCTCTCGCGTTCTTTCGTTGATCGCCTGGAAAACGTGGCACAAATCACTCCCCAACACCTCTTCGGCGTTCCAACGGGTAAGTGCTTCGGCAACCGGATTCATAAACGTAACTAACCCTTGAGAGTCCGTTGTAATCACAGCATCACCGATACTTTTCAAGGTCGTGGCTAACCACTGTTCTCTCTCCCGAAGCTGCTGCTCTATCTGATGCTTGTAGAGAGCCATTTCAATTGTTGTGCCTAAGTCTCTAGCTTCAAAAGGTTTCAGAATATAACCATAGGGCTCTGTAACTTTGGCACGATTAAGCGTTTCTTCATCGGTGTAAGCTGTCAGATACACCACTGGAATTTGGAAGTGGGTGCGAATTTGCTCCGCCGCTTGGATGCCATCAACCTTGCCTTTGAGTTTAATATCCATCAAGACCAAGTCAGGGCGAGTTTCCGCTACCTTTTGCAGCGCAGATTCTCCTGAAGAGATAACAGCAGTTACACTATACCCAAGTGCTTGTAATCGAGTTTGAATATTAAAGGCAACAATATTTTCGTCTTCAACAATTAAGATTCTGGCTTTCACGATTTTTGCTACAATGGTTTCAATGGCTTATTTCAAAAAATGTTATTTTAAACTGGGTACCTAATCGACGGTCTAGTTCAAGAGTTCCTTCAAGTTGGTTGGCTAAAACACTAACTAATTGTAGCCCTAGAGATTTGACAGTTCTGAATTCAGAATCCTCTGGAAATCCTATCCCATTATCGGTTACTTGAAGTGTTAGTTGATTATCCGCATCTGAATAAAGAGCAACTTTGATGATTCCAGCCCTTCCCTGAGGGAAGGCATGTTTTAGGGCATTCGAGACCAACTCACTGATTATTAAACCACAAGGAATCGCTGTATTAATATTTAGAGTAACCTCCTCAATCTCTAGCTCTAAGGTGATTTGGCCTGGATGCACGCCATAAGCTCGGAATAAGTCATTGGTTAGCGATGTGATATATTCCGAGAAATTGATTTTTGCACAATCTTTGGATTGATACAATTGCTCGTGAATCAAAGCCATCGATCTGATGCGATTGTGACTTTCTCGGAAGGCTTCAAGCATGGCTGAATCATCAATGTACTGAGATTGCAAGTCCAGCAAGCTAGAAATCACCTGTAAATTATTTTTCACCCGATGGTGAATTTCTTGAAGTAAGACCTCTTTTTCCCGTAGCGATTCCTTAATTTGTGTCTCCGCCTGCTTACGCTCTGTGATGTCTAAGTCGATACCAGTTCTACGGATTGGCTTGCCCGTTTCGTCGTAATAGACCTGATATTTACTTTGTATCCAACGTATACTTCCATCGGGCAAGACTATACGGAATTCAATGTCGCCCTCCCCCTCCCCCTGAAATGATCGCTCACTGGCTTGGTGAACATGCTCCCGATCATCTGGGTGAAGCATTGCCACAAACGTTTCGTAAGAATGGTTGTCGTTGTTGGGGTCTAGGCCAAACAGCCGCTTAAAGTTATCAGACCAAGTTACCGTTTCTGTTTGAATATTCCAGTCCCAAAATCCCATGCGAGCAGCATCTAGGGCGAGGCTCAGTTGGTTTTCGTGATGGCGCAGTTGCTCTTCTGCCTGCTTGCGCTGTGTAATATCTAAGCTAATGCCGCTCAAGGTCACTGGCTTACCCATTTCGCCGTAAATGACCCGACCTTTCGTTTCGATCCAACGAATTGTGCCATCGGGCAAGACTATACGGAATTCAATGTCGCGGTCTGCCTCTATTTCCAGACTGTGGTGCATATAGGCATGGACAACATCACGGTCTTCTGGATGAATTCTTTGCAGATAGGTGTCGTAACTACCATCGTAACTACCGATCGCCCAGCCATACAATCGTTCAAAGTTAGGCGACCCAGTAATCATCACTCCAGTTTCCAGATTCCGATGCCAGTTTGCCATGCGGGCGGCATCTAGGGCGAGGCGCAATCGTTCTTCGCTGTGGCGCAGTTGCTCCTCTGCCTGCTTACGCGCTGTAATATCATTGCAGACAGCAAACAGTTGAGGGACTTGACCCTCTTTGGAAAAGAGAGGCTTTTTCAGGATTTGATACCAGCGTAGTTCGCCACTGGGAGTGTGGCTAGCCTGTTCGAGAATGAACTTCTGCTGTAACGTGGTTAACACCTCCTCCTCTTGGGCGCAAAGCTGTTGCGCTTCAGCGGGATAAGGCGTTAATTCAGCATTCGTATGTCCTAGGACTTCTTCAAGAGGGATGCCATAAAAATCTGCCAAGGCAAGATTTGCGAGTAGATACTTACCTTCCCTGTCTTTGACATAAATTAGGTTCGGATTGGTATCGAGTACGGTTTGCAGAAACTCCTTTTGAGCTTTGAGTTCCTCCTGCGATCGCTTATGTTCAGTAATATCCGTACTCACACCCAAGACTTGATTAACCTGACCCTCACTAGAACAAATCGGCTTTTTGATGGTTTGGAACCAGCGTACTTTCCCAGAGGGAGTCGGTAATGCCTCTTCGGGAATAATCTTTTCCCGTAACGTACTCAGCACTTCCCGATCTTGAGCCATGCAGTGTTCGACATCGGCAGGATTGGCATATAACTCAGAATTTGTCTTGCCCAGTAAGTCTTCAACCGTTGTTTCAAAAAAATCGGCTAAGGCACAATTGGCGAGTACGATTTTGTCCTCCCTGTCCTTGACCCAAATCAGGTTGGGAGTGCTATCGAGGACTGTTTGCAGAAACTCTTTTTGAGTATTGAGCGCCTCTGCTACTAACTTACGTTCTGTAATATCCGTGCAAACACCCAGCACTAAAGCAACTTGATCTTCCCTAGAAAAAATCGGCCTTTTAATAATTTGAAACCATCGTAACTCCCCTGTTGCTGTCGTGTGAGCCTCTTCTGGAATGAAAACCTGCTCCCTGTTGCTACTCACTACCCGATCTTCGGACTGATACTTCTCAATTTCAGCGAAATTGGGCTGAAAATCCGCATCTTTCTTCCCCAACAAATCTGCAACAGTTGTACCCCATAAATCAGCATAGGCTTGATTAGCCAGTATAATTGTACCCTCGGAGTCTTTGACAAAAATCAGGCTGGGATTTGTATCAAGGACAGCTTGAAGAAACTCTTTTTGAGCCTTGACTTCCTCTTGAGCTTGCTTGAGTTCTGTAATATCTGTGCCAACAGCCAAAACGAGGCAGGTCTGTTCATTGGGCAAAAATAGGGGTTTTTTGATGCCATTGATGTAACGGACTGAATTATTGGGTGTGATGAAGGTTGTTTCAGAAACGACTATAGTCTGATTCGTCTGAAACGCGGCTCGATCTTCGCGCTCAAATCGCTCAACATCAGCTTGATTGGGATGAATCTCAGCATCCGTCTTGCCCAATAAGTCTTCAACCTTCATTCCATAAAGCTCGGCAAAGGCAAGATTTGCAAGGACAATTTTACCGTCCTGGTCTTTGACAAAAATTACATTTGGGTTGGTATCAAGGACAGCTTGGAGGAAATCTTTTTGGACTTGGAGTGCTTGCTGTACACGAGAGCGTTCGGCAATTTCTTGCTGGAGAAGAGCATTGGCTTGCTCCAGCTCGGTAGTGCGTTCAGTTACTCGTTTTTCCAGTTGCTCATAGGCGTTTAAGAGTTCTAACTGTGCCTGTTTCTGAGCCGTAATATCTTGGATCATTGCGATCGCATACTGAAATACGCCATTGGGGTTAAAAACGGCTGAAACGGCTACCTTACCCCAAACAATACCACCATCTTTTCGGCAGTAACGCTTCTCCTGAAAGACGCCAGTTCGTTGCCTCGCTAGCAATTCCTGAAATAGGTTCAGGCTCGCGTCGCGATCGTCTGGATGCGTAAACTGAGTAAAAGGCTGGTTCTGAAGTTCCTCTTTTGTATATCCGATGAGTTCCTGAAAAGCCCGATTGGAGGCGAACAACTGCCCCTGTGTGTCGATGAGTGCTATACCGATGGGAGCAAACTCAAATACTGTACGAAATCGCTGTTCACTCTCCCGCAAAGCCTCTTCTGTTTGCTTATGCAGGGTTAGGTCGCGACAAATCGCTAGGACGGTTTCGACAGAGCCATCAGCGGCGAATTCTGGGAAAAGACGGGATTGGTAATAGTTCCAACCCTGAGGCGTGAGGTAACTGAACTCATGCTCATCGGATTGACGGGTTTGGAAAACCCTTTGGATGGATGGTTCCCACAACGAGATGAGTTCTTGCGGCATACCCAGTTCCCGATGAGTTTTCCCGATAAACTCCTGAGTTGACATCCCCGTTGCCAGTTCAAGGGCTGGGTTGACATAAAGATGACGCAGTTGGCGATCGAACCGAGAAATAATATCGGGAGAATGTTCGACCAGCGCTGTGAATTCTTGTTGCCGTTGATGTAGAAGTTCCTCGGCTCGTTTAGACTCAGTAATGTCTTCGGATAGACCCGCGATCGCCCAAGTTTCCCCGAACGAATTCCGGATAGGAAAACAGCGCGATCGCATCCACCGAATCGAGCTATCCGGTCGTACAATCCGATACTCCGCTTTGTACTCATACTGAAGGGGTTGAGCAAAAGCTGCAACGAAATGCTCGCGATCACTCGGATGAATCGAGTCCACCATTAACTGCAAGTGACCGCCAGGGTAAGTATACAAGCTTTCCAGCCGACGACCCCAAATCGTTTCAAAAGCCGGACTAACGTAAAGTAACTGCTGATAATCGGCTGAGGTCAACCAGAAGACTTCCTGAATTGGTTCTGCCATTGGTCACAACTGACGTTATGTGAACTACCTACGCTCTCTTTACGGGTGAGCTTAGGCTTCTAGCTTATGGACGAGAAAGTTGACGAACATTCCCCAGCCAACCTCTTGTATACATCACAAAATGTAACGCCTGGGGGTAAGCGAGCATAAACTTTTATCAAAAATTTAGGACATGTCGGGAATTGCGCTCCGGCTCACTGTTGTACTCTTGTAAGTCCCCTGAAGGACCCATGAATTCGATAAGCTAGACACACTAATACTTCCTCCGAAAGGGAGGGTATGATGAAAAAGACTAAAGCTTTTTTACGATCCGCTTTGTTGGTGCATCTTAGGCGACTGCGCTACGGGCAAGCTGCCCAATCGCTTCAGAAAGCTATAACCATCAAGCATCCTTGGTTTAAGCAGATCGCTGCCTCAGCCTTGGCAACTGTGGCATTCGCTTCAGTGGGAACGGCTTTAAAGCCTACCCTGACTCAAATCACGTCTGCGACTCTGCCTTTGACTGCAACAGCAAGAGTTAACACCGACCTCAATCCTCAACCGACAAAAATTGCGGCCTCATCGCAGCTAAACTCTACTCCATCGACCATCGCCCAACTACAAACTCGTGACAGTCGCTATCAGGCCATGCAGTTGCTTGACATTGGAGGACTCATCCCCATTATTGTGGTGGGGGGTCTGATTATCGTTGTGCCGCTGTTGTTCGGCGGATTGGTGGTGATTAGTGAACGAGAAGTCGGTATTGTGGTTAAGAAATTTGCCCTTTCCGGTCGCGGACTTCCACCCGGACGTCTGATTGCCTTGGAGGGCGAAGCGGGATATCAAGCCGATACTCTCGCCCCCGGTTGGCATTGGGGTTATTGGCCTTGGCAATATAACGTTCGCAAAGAATCCCTCACTATTGTCCCTCAAGGGGAAATTGCCCTCGTAGTAGCTGCCGATGGGGGTTCCATCCCGGCGCAACGCATTCTGGGGAAAGTGCTCGCCTGCGATAATTTCCAAGATGCCCGGAAGTTTCTCAAAGGGGGTGGAGAAAAAGGTCGTCAGTTGGGTATCCTCACCGCCGGAACCTACCGGATTAATACGGCTTTATTCACCGTGATTACTGCCGCTAACGCCAATCATCATGGCATGAAGCCTGAGCAGTTGCGACTATATAGTATTTCTCCGGACAAAGTGGGCATTGTCACCACCTTTGACGGTATCTCGATCGAAGAAGGAGAAATTGCAGGCCCGATTATCCCCCATCACGATAACTTCCAGAATGTGCAAAAATTCATCGATGGGGGTGGGCGACGCGGTTTACAGGAACAAGTTCTGCTTTCCGGTTCTTGGAACCTGAACCCTTGGTTTGTCGGCGTTGAACAAGTCGCCATGACGGAAATTCCCATTGGCTATGTCGGCGTGGTGATTTCTTATGTTGGCAAGGCACAAGAAGATGTCAGTGGGGCAGCTTTCACTCACGGAAATTTAGTGGAACCGGGGCATAAGGGCGTATGGATAACACCGCTTTATCCTGGAAAACATCCCCTTAATACCCGCATTCTCAAAGTTGAGTTGGTACCAACGACTAATATTGTGCTCAACTGGTCAGGCCGAACGGAACGGCACAGCTACGACTCGAAACTCTCCTCTCTCACAGTGCGTTCTCAGGATGGCTTTGCCTTTGATTTGGAAGTGGCTCAAATTATCCATGTCGGGGCGTTAGATGCACCCAAGGTGATTTCTCGTGTGGGTGCCATGCAGAATCTAGTAGACCATGTGTTGCAGCCAACAGTCGGAAACTACTTCCGCAATTCCGCTCAAGCCTATACTGTACTCGACTTTCTCACAGCACGTTCCGAACGGCAGGTGGAAGCCGCTGAGTATATTAAAGTCGCACTCCGCGCCTATGATGTCCAGGCGATCGATACCTTAATTGGGGATATTTTGCCGCCAGCAACGCTGATGACAACCCAAACCGATCGCAAAATTGCGGAAGAACAACGCAAGACGTATGAAGTACAGCAAATGGCACAAACTCAGCGGCAGCAGTTGGTCAGAGAAACTGCGATCGCAGATATTCAGCAAGACTTGGTGAAATCGGAACAAGGGGTTAAAATTGCCGAACTCAAGGCCAATGCCAGAGTGAAGGAATCCGCTGGGGAAGCCGAAGCCATCCGAGTTACGGGTAATGCCAAAGCCGAAGCCTACAAAGCTGGTGTCGATGCTTTGGGAGGACAAGGTTATACCGCATTGCAGCTAATGCAGATTATCGGCGATCGCAACGTGCGCGTTGTCCCCGATGTGGCGGTTAGCGGCAATGGCAGCGGTGCTGGCTTAGTAGATGGGTTATTGGGCATGATGATTCGTTCTCAAGCGAGTCACTCCAATGGCAAACCGCCGTCCCAGCCTCCTGTACCACCCGTAACGGAAACAATGACGGCTGAGTTGGAACCGGAACCGTTAATTGCAATCCCACAACCGTCGCCTCCCCGTTCAGAGAGTGCGCCGTCAACAGACGCACCTCCAACCCCTAAACGTCAGGGTAGAAAGGCACCCCCACCACCCCCGCATCAGGTTGCGATCGATTCATTCTTCGACCAATTTCCACAGGATGCTCCACCAATCGACTAAGAAATCTGGGCAGAAGTCTTTGACCAATTCCCAGACTGGATGCAGGAAAAACAGATTTTAATCGGTCAAATCGTTATCCTCTGCAATCGGAACTCACAGGAATTTTCCTCCAAAAACTCTGCGTTCCTCTGCGCCTTCCTCCGTGTGCCTCTGCGTTAAAAAATAGAATTCTCCTAGTAACCGATTCGAGATCAATTATCTTCATCCTTCTTGATGAGCTATTGTGTAAACCCTGATTGTCCAAAGCCGCAAAACCCTGAAACCCAAAAATGTTGTCAGGGATGCGGCTTTAATTTATGGGTACAACAGCGTTACCGCGCCATTAAGTTAATCGGTGAAGGTGGATTTAGCAGAACCTTTCTTGCTGTCGATGAAACTGAATCTGCTTGTGTACTGAAGCAGTTGTGGACAAAGAACCTAACCCCTGAAGATTCAAAAAAAGCGATGCCGAAGGCGGTTCGCGAAGTGACCATCGCTCTTTTTCAACAAGAAGCACAACGACTGAAGGAATTAGGCCAGCATCCCCAAATTCCCACCTTACTGGCACACTTTGAAGAAAATCACTACCTCTACTTAGTGCAAGAGTTTATTGATGGCATGAACTTGGCGAAAGTAGTAGAGGAAGAAGGGACATTCAGCGAGGCTCAGATTTGGCAACTTCTCGATGATTTATTGCCAGTCCTGAAGTTTATCCACGACCATCAAATCATTCACCGCGATATTAAGCCAGAAAATATCATTCGCCGTACCTCTCCCCCTACCCGTTTAGATCCCCCCTTGCCCCCCTTAAAAAGGGGGGACGCAGTTGATCCATCGATTTCACAGGGACTAAGAGAGGGGACTTATACTTCCCCCTTCCCTACTAGAAGGGAAGGGGGTCAGTTGGTATTGGTTGACTTTGGTGCAGCCAAATTAATCACAGGAATTAACTCCCTGAAAGCAGGCACCCGTATCGGCAGTCCAGAATATGTCGCACCCGAACAAGCGAGAGGAAAAGCCGTTTTTGCGAGTGACCTTTACAGCTTAGGGGTTACCTGTATTTACTTACTGACTGGCATCCCTCCATTTGATTTATTCGATGTTGTTAACGATCGCTGGGTGTGGCGAGATTATTTAACAGAGGATGTGAGCGATCGCCTGGGTCAAATTTTAGATAACCTGCTGCAAAATGCACTTACCCGACGCTTTCAATCGGTTGATCAAGTGATGCAAGCGATTGCAGATACTCAGGAACAATCCAGCTTCTCTCAATTCTGGCAGAAATATTACCCAGGGACGCACAGCCCTCCTCCGATCCTATGGCAATGCCGACAAACTCTGAGCGGTAATTCAGCGGTCAATTCAGTAGCCATCAGCCCTAATGGTCAGTTTTTGGCAAGTGGCTATGAGGATAAAACCGTTCGCTTATGGAATTTAGAAACTGGAGAGGTAATTTCTACCCTGATGGGACATGCGCAAGGTGTAAAATCGGTTGCTTTTAGTCCTGACGGGACAATGCTCGCGACAGGGAGTGATGACCAAACCATCAAATTGTGGAATGTGAGCAATGGTCAGGAAATTTATACCTTGTGTGGGCATTCCCACGCCGTAAAGTCCGTTGCCTTTAGCCCTGATGGTCAGGTGTTAGCGAGTGGCAGTTGGGATAAGACGATTAAACTGTGGAATGTTCAGACTGGTGTGGCAGAAAAGACGCTGACGGGTCATGGATTGCAGGTTAGTGCTGTGGCGTTCAGTCCGACAGATAATATTCTGAGCAGTGCCAGTTGCGATCGCACTTGGCGTTTGTGGGACTTGGCATCGGGTTCATCAACCCCTTTTTACGGTCATGCTTGGGCTGTTTTTGCGATCGCCTTTAGTCCGGATGGCGAAACCCTGGCAACGGGCAGTGACGATAACACGATCATTCTCTGGGATCGGAAAACAGGGAAACAACTTTACACCCTTTCAGGTCACTCTTGGTCAGTGGTGGCAGTTGCCTACTCGGCGAGAACACCTACGGCGAACAGTCCGGATGGGGAAACTCTCGTCAGTGGCAGTTGGGACAAAACGATTAAGCTTTGGCAAGTCAGTACAGGGAAAGAACTTGCTACCCTCACGGGTCATTTAGACTCAGTATCCAGCGTCGCGAGCAGTTCCAATGGGCAGATAATTGCAAGCGGGAGCAAGGACAAGACGATTAAGCTTTGGCATCGACAGAAATTATCGTGAAAATTATCGAGGAAGAACGTCGTCTAATCGTAGTTGTAAAGTGGGGAAGAGGGGTGATGCGATCGCTTGTCCCAATCTATACTGTTG
>NZ_DATNPA010000029.1:0-5473 GCF_036703385.1 Allocoleopsis sp.
TAAGTGGCTGTCACATTTTCGTTACCACTGGGCAGACGCGCACCTTTAATGCCATCGCCAAAGGTAACGGTTGTTTTGCCATCATCTTCAATGCGAATAATATAGTTTTGGTCTTGCGGGGTAAGGGGATACAGGGAAGGAACCTCCTGCCACAGCACACCGTTAACCCGGACTTCTAACGTACTCTTGGCACCGCTTGCCGTGGTTGTGGGTACATACGTCAGGGGCGGTTTCTTGAGGGCAAAGCGCTGGTTGGTTTGATGTCCATCGCCACTTCCTAGCACCTCCTCGACGGTTTGACCGTGAGTTGCCTGCACGACATTAGCATAGACTTTTACTGTTGCTGGATCGTAGCTATATTTCAAAGGCTGTTGCAAGGTTAAGATGGGCAGTTGTTGCTCGGTGGGAGGCCATTTGATATTCGCCACTTCACTGATAACCTCACTCTCTGCTGCTGCCGACAGTAAGGTTAGCTGAGGGGAATCATCATCCTCGTTATCACTACTTTCCACTCCTACCGAGTCGTACTGAGTTGTTGTGAGATTTCCCTGAAATCCATCCTTGTCCACCACCTTCCACTGTTGATAGGGAATTAAGGTATTGGATAAAGTAGGAGGTTCTAGCAGTTGTACTACATCTCGCCGTTGAACAGGTTTCGTTTCAAAGCCATCTGGGGACAGTAAAATGCCGATACCGCCGACAAAAATGTTTTGAGAGTCGTGAGGAATGAGGATTGCCTGCACATCTATATTGGTGAGGTTGGTGTTGGCACTTACCCATAAGTCACCTTGATTATCGGAATAGAAAACACCTCCCTTGGATGTTCCCATCCATACCTTTCCATCGGTATCAACTGTTAAGCAACGAATCTCTAAATCCGTCAAATTCGTATTCATTTGTTCCCAGCGATCGCCATTATCTTGAGAACGAAAAACGCCACTGCCTGCTGTTCCTGCAAACAGATAATTTTGTGCGATCGCAACTGCGGTAATATTCCGATTAGTCAAACCCGTATCAATAGTAAAAGCCGTTCCTGGCAGCAAATCGGGACGGAAAGGCTCATCTATAGTGAATGTAAATGTAACTGAGCTGCTATTAGGATTAATGTCTATAACAGTACGACTTTGCTCGGCAGCGTTAATAATATCTCCAGGCTGTAGCTGTTGGTTAAAGTTACTACCAATCCAGGTCACTTGGTTGCCATCACTAGAAATCGTGCCCCTAGCCTGTCGAATCTCGGTAATTTGCTGCCAAGTGATACCATTATCGGGGGAATAAAACACCCCATCTCGCACGGTTCCAGCAATCAGTTCATCACTATCTTGTTTCACCGCCAGTGCTTGCACATCCGTACCGATTAAACGGGTTGCTTTCCAGTTTTCCCCCTTGTTTTGAGACTGGAACACTCCACCGTTAATCGTTCCTACAAATAGGGTGTTACGCTTGGCGTTAAATGCGATCGCACGGATATCGGTGTAAGTCAGTCCTTGCCTTTGATTAATTTTTACCCATTGGTTCCCACCATCGTTAGAACGAAAAATCCCTTCCGCTGTTCCGACAAAAATCAACTCAGACGAATTAGCTTCATGACTGGGTTTGGACAAAAATGTCTGAATCTCTTTTTTCTTCAAGGTTTTGTTGATGTCCTCCCAACTATCAACGGGTTCCCAATATTCACCGTTATCGAGGGAACGGAAAATGCCTTCAGTTGTTCCTGCCCAAATGACACTTCCTTGAGGATTGATGGCGAGCGATCGCACTTGAGAATTTGTCAATCCACGATTGAGCCTTGGGTGCATTTCAAAGTACTTTTGAGCAAGAGCAAGAAGGACAAGGAGGGGAGTATTGACAAGAAAAACATATTTCCAAAAACAGAATATTTCCTTTATTTTTTGCAATTGAATTGAGCGTAATTGGGTTTCATGGCTCCTAGTTAAACGGTATACGCCGCCGATATCATTGAGTTGGACACGCAGATGCTTGCCGCTGACAATGAGGGTTTGATTGGGTTGCAATCCCTGAACGAACTGGCTCAGAAAAACGGTATTTCCTTGAATTGGATCTTGGAAGATTTCTTGTTGGCGATCGCTCACCGTGAGTCGTTCTTTAGCTAACTCCAATTCTTCACTGCGAAGCAGTACCATCGCACTTCGTAATCCGAAATCTTCTGGGTTAACTTCAGCATCCGGTTCTATACGAGTGATTTTACCACTCAGGTTAAAGTCACTCCGCAAAATAGTTGTAATACTTTCAACTTGACGTGCTGCGAATCGAGGTGTTTTAGCTTCAGTGTCTGGATTGTTCAAGTCACGAGCATCAAACAAGACAATCCAGCTATTTTTGAGAACCTGGGGATAGAGTGTGTCGAGATCGATTTGTTTGCGATCGGGAATCTGAAAATCCGGCCACTCTATTTTTTGCTGGCTTGTTATTGCGGTTGAAGGTTCTCCCTCTGCATTATTTTCTGCTTCAACTGTTGCTGGCAAAAAATCCATGAATTGGCTGCCGACAAAAACGTTTCCATTTTCATTAATTGCCAGAGAAATGAGAGCAATTTGACTTAAATTACAAAAACTATTTTCTTCAGAGTTTTCTCCATTTATTGGGTTCCAATTCTGACCTTCATCACTGGAGAGATAAATACCTGTATTTGTAGCCGCAAAAATACTTCTATTGGGATGAATGGCTAGGGCTTGGCTGTTCTGATTACTGAGTTCATTGCCCACTTGCCGCCAAACCCCCTCAATGTTGTCGAAGCGAAAAACTCCCCTCGGAGTTCCAACGACAATAGAACCACTCTGATTCGCTACGATGGATTGAATATTTTTATTCGTCAAAGTGACATTCATTTCATGCCAGGTATTGCCATTGTCACTGGATTGATAAACTCCTGTATCGGTTCCGGCAAAAATATAACGAATTCCTGTAAAAATACGGGTATATAGAGAATAAAAAGTTTTATCAAACAGCCCAAAGGATAAACCTTGCTGTCTCCAATTTCTGCCTCCGTCTTGAGAACGATAGAGACCATCATCAGTTCCAGCAAAAATGTAAGATTTGTCCCGATTCGGAATTAAAAAAGATACCCACAAAGGCTTGTCAAGAGTAAAAGCAGTATTGATGGTGAGTTCGGTATCGGAAATAATGTTCATCACCATTCTGTTCTCACCGTTAGCTGTAATAGTGTCGCCTACTAACAGTTCACTGAGAAATTCTGTCTGACTTCCCCTTACTATGGGCTTATCTTTTTGTATAAGAATACTTCCTGTAGCAATGTTGGTCTTGATACTGTAGGAAATCAGAGAGCGAACGATCGTATTCGGAATACTCGTATTAATAGACTGCCAGTTGTTACTGTCTTGTCCCTCAACTCGAACTGTACCAATATGAATAGGAACCCAATTTTCACCACCATCTTTTGAGCGAAAGACACCTCCCCCTGACGTACCAGCCAAGAAAATTCCCCGCTCATCTTGAGCATTTGTATAAAGCGTCTGGATGTTTAAATTGGTTAGACCATTATTAACGCCTTCCCAGGTTTGACCCTTGTCCATAGAGCGGAAAATTCCTCTACCTGGAGTACCAGCTAAGAGAACTGTTCCTTTGCCAGCAAGGCAACGAATGTCTTGATCGGGTAGTCCTTTACTAACAGAACTCCAATGGTTTCCGTTATCCTCTGTGAGGAAAACACCCCCCTGAATTGAGCCGCCTTTTTTTGCGATCGCAGCCAATTTAATCTCAGCAGGCATCTGTTCCCAGTTGGGTGCATTATGCCCGAATAGGTTAGCGCGTTGACGGAACGCAAACACTTTAGGATTACGAAGTGGGGTAGTAATTTCGGGGAGAGATTCCTCCCATTGCACGAGGGTATATCCTGCCTGAGAGTTTTGTAAGACTTCAGTCAGGGGAAGGAGATAAGTGTGAATTTCTCGCTCTTCGTCAATGAGTAGTAGGAAGTCTCCCGCTTGCAACAGAGTGCTGATACTGTTGAGATACAGTTGGCGCGTGTTGCTGGTAATTTTTTGGGGTCGAGTGGAACGCGGTGTTAGGGCATTCCAGTCAGCGTAGGCGGTAAAATTTTCGCTGGTTTCAAAGGTTTGGGGGAGTTCATCCTTACTGGGGATACTCATAATTTGAGTCCCTTTGGAAATGGTTGCTACTCTGGGCGAACTAGGCACATCTTCAACACTAAAGGTGAGAAAGGTACTGGCAGCAACGCCGGGATTGAGTTCATAACCAATTGCCCGTGCTAATTCTAAAACTGAAAGGCGTTCGGTTGCGGTGCGTAAATAGCCTTCATTGGCAATTCTTTCCTGATAAAAGGTTAATACATCCGCTACAACTGCCCAGGCATCCAAAAGTGCGATCGCAGCATCGTCATTCAAGCGGGCGGTGATTTTTTGTAGTCCCCCTTCACGCGCAGGTAACTGACTCAATAATCGATTCAAAAACCCCCGATAATCGGCAATGCGATAAGCAATCTGCGATAATCCCGGACGGTTTTCTGGCTTAGAAAATGGATCGGGTGTGGAATTCATAAACCGCCCTCTAAATTAAACTCGATTCTGCCGTTTTCCGGTACATTGGGGGTATTGTCTAAACGGGCAATTTCTAACCGTTCAAACTCAATTCTTCCCGCCTCTAGTTCTCCGGTGGCGGATTGCCCCCAACGCTGAAACCGGTTGACTTTCACGGACTCCACCCCGGATACTTGCATCGCTGCCGCTACGACTGGACTGAAATAAACGGTTTCACCAAAGCTGAAGCGATCAGGGTGAAAAAATCCCTCTTTCCCGTTCGCTAAAATCTGATTACTAAAAGCATCTATCAAGGCTTTTTTTACGGTACTGCGGAAGTATTCGGGTTTGATTTGTACCGTCATGCCAATATCAAGGGGGACAAAGCGAGGCCCATCAATTTCAATATCGTGTCCGGCTAACCGAAACTCTTCGAGAAACGTCTTTAATCCTTGCTGGAATTCGCTATCAACCGGACGCCCTCCCTCTCGATCAACAGTAATAAAGATAGTGTGCCAACTGCCTGTCCAACGCCGTGTTGCCAGCGCTTTGTTAACACCAGGATAACGTTGCACCATTTCCGCATAGTCGGCTTCCGTTACCGCCCGTCGCTGTTGCCGAAACGCTTGGGGTGCATACAGGCGAACTTGTTCAATGGGTTCGGGTTCGGTGCCCCCTTGGGCAGGGAGGGGATTGTGTACTCCGCTAATGGCTGCTTCTACGTTCTGGAGATTAGGTTGGTCTTCGGGTTCTAGGTTCTCAGGTTGGATTACAATATGTGCGATCGCTTCTGCACCGACGTTACCCGCACGACCATTGCCAATGCGGTAACAGGCATACAATGGAGTATCCGGTTGTGGCCTTCTCCCTAAACTATTGTCCCCAAACCGCAGAAACGCCCGTCCATCATCTTCTGCTTCTACCACAAAGTCACGGGCAAAGCGATCGCTGATGAG
>NZ_DATNPA010000030.1:0-11246 GCF_036703385.1 Allocoleopsis sp.
ATGCCTAATTTTTTCTAAAATTAAGGCAAACTCCGATCTACCAAGAAGTTCACTCACGGGGGATACTGGGTTTTGAGCAAATCCCAATCGGAGGAAACCACTCAAGCCTATGACGACCCAAGAGCCAAACCCCGAAACCCTCTCTACCGAAACCTTGTCAACAGAAGAGATCGTTGCTACTGAGTTAGTTGAGGATAGTACTACCGTCAACCATGTGGAAATCATCGAAACTGTGATTTCCAGCCTCGATCAAGAAAACACCGCGATGGTGAGCCATAACGAAGACGGCTACATGTGGAAGTTTAAGTACGGTAGTGTTGAAGTGTTTGTGCAACTTAGTGGTTCTACCGATGATGACACCTTCGCCGTTTGGTCTTCGGTGCTTCCGCTTCCTGCTAAAAATGAGCCAGAGTTAATGCGCAAGCTACTAGAAATGAACTGGTCTGATACTTTTGAATCCCGCTTTGCTATTTTCGATAGCCAAGTGGTGGTATTATCGTCGCGAACTGTAGCCGAACTCGCGCCAGGAGAAATTTCTCGTGCGATTACGGTTGTAGCCACCATTGCAGATGACAACGACGACGCATTACAGGCTGAGTTTGGTGCAGCGTAGAGCCTGTGATGAGTACTCGTCAGCCTGAACGTGCAATTTGAGAGCTTGAGATGCATCAAGCCAACTCCATGCCACATCCTGCCTCATCCTGGCGCTTGATTCCGTTATTGCGGGCGTCGGGACAGGTTCAGATGGCCATTGACCGCTGGCTCCTGGAGCAGCACCAAGCAGGAAAGCAGCCTCCAGTGTTGCGATTTTACACTTGGGCATCACCAACCCTTTCATTAGGCTATCATCAACGCCGATGGCCTGCTTCCTGGCAGCAGCTCACTTGGGAAGAAAAACCAGTCCCTGTGGTGCGCCGTCCCACCGGGGGACGCGCTGTGCTGCACCAGGGAGATTTAACTTACATGGTGGTTACATCCGGGCTGACGGGCAAGCGCCAGGACATCTATCAAAGGATTTGTGAGTTTTTGATTGAAGGTTGGCGATCGCTGGGTATGGAACTCCACTATGGTTCAGCGGGACGCGAATATCTTCACAATCCTAGCTGTTTTGGCACAGCTACAGGCGCTGATTTACTCTCGGTTGAGGGCTATAAGCTTATTGGTAGCGCTCAGTTGCAACGGGGAAATGCAACTTTACAGCATGGTTCCCTGCGTTTGTCAAGAGATACCGAGTTATTTACCCAAGTTTTTGGTGAACCAGCCCCGCCTCCAGTCAAGTTCCCCATTCAGCAGCAGGGAGACGCCCTCATTCAGACTGTAATAGAAGCGCTAACGGAATCTGCCTGTCGTTGTTTTGACGTTGAGTTAGTCACGCAACCTTTATCAGAGGTGGAGTGGCAAGAGATTGGGGCATTGCCGCCCTTAAGCCTATAACACTTAATTAGTGGGATGCACCTGTGGAGGTTTGGCATCAGCTCATAGTCTTAATAGCCGATAGACTCAAGCTAAATCCAGGCAATCTCACTCTCATCTCCGGATTCCCACTCACGACTCCCGACTCCCCAAACCGAAAGTTTTTGTGAAGCTCTGTCACCGCCCCGTAAAATACAGTTTGTATCCCATCGAATCTCTTGGGACAGCTAATCCTCGATCGCCTGTGCAATCTGTGATAGTTGCAACCCTGGAGGATAAGTATTCTCCGCTTTAATCCGCTTGATCTCCGTCTCTGAAATCAGCATATTCAGTTTTTTGGCGACAGCACGAACAATATCGCCCCGATCAATCACACCAGAGACGGCACTGGCTGGGGAGAGCACGGTTAAGTGATTTCGCGATTCGGTTTCCAGGCGCTTAATCACCTCTACCAGAGGAGTCTTCTCCTCCACGGTGGCAATTTCGGATAAGGGGTGCACAATACTCTCTAGAGTCTCAATTTCCCAGTGGCTGCGCTCGATAACCTGTAAATCCTCAATCGCCACCAAACCGCGATAACGCCCATTAGCAGCCCCGTAGTAGGGTATT
Organism: Allocoleopsis sp.; assembly: GCF_036703385.1. Taxonomy (NCBI): domain Bacteria; kingdom Bacillati; phylum Cyanobacteriota; class Cyanophyceae; order Coleofasciculales; family Coleofasciculaceae; genus Allocoleopsis; species Allocoleopsis sp. The sequence goes on from NZ_DATNPA010000030.1 coordinate 2,023, forward strand.
GGGGTCTGAAGGTCTGCCAGGATATACTCGTCGGCAAAGGAGCGCAAGGTTTGATTGGCATCCACGACTCGAAACTCACGGGTCATAGTCTCTGATGCCGTAACCTGGAGTAAGGCTTCTTGTAGAGTGGTCAATCGCTCGTAGGCCGTGGCATTGCGGAAGACAAACCCACCAATCAGCGCTAGCCAAATTGCAAAGAGTTGACCCTCCTTAAGTATCAGGAATAGCCCGATCGCGATCGTAACTCCCCCCAATATTTTGCCGGTTTGGGCTGCCCAACGCACCCCCTGAAAACGGCTACCCGTCAGTTTCCAAATCGCCGCTTTCAGAACTTGTCCCCCATCTAAGGGCAGTCCCGGAATTAAGTTAAATACCCCTAAAATCAAATTAATGTTAGCCAGATCTAGGGCTAAAACCTCTGCGATACTCTCGTTCGGCAACACCTGAGCCAGTGAATAGAGTAAACCAAATAGCGCAAAGCTCACAGCTGGGCCAGCGATCGCCACTTGAAAGGCTTGACCGGGCGTTTTTGATTCGCGATCAATGGACGCCACCCCGCCAAAGATAAACAGGGTAATGGAGTTGACTTTGATACCTTGCGATCGCGCCACTAAACTATGACCCAGTTCATGCAAAAGCACTGAAGCAAACAACAATAGTGCCATCGCCAACCCAGCACTCCAGGCTAAAACCAACTCGAAACGTCCGGAGAAATCCAAGGCGTTAATCAGGGTTACCAACGCTAAGATAAAAAACCACGACGGGTCTAAAAACAGCGGGATTCCGAATAAAGAGCCAATTCGCCAGTTTGCCTGCATCAGATTTTCCCCTCCTTCGACGTTTGACCCAATTTTGGATTTTGGATTTTGGATTAAAAGAATTTTTGATTCATGCCCCGTCCTTGTGGGCTCATGCTATCTCAAATCAAGCTGCGCTACGTCCGCGACATCGAAGCCCAGATAGTGCCTCTGATTACCAGGATACGACCAAAATTAAAACGCCCAGGTTGAGCAGCAAGCTGCCCAAGCGTTGGGCGTCTTTCGAGACTTATTTATTTTCCTCGACAGGAAGCGTTGTTTAGAACAGGCCAGTGTTGGTCAGCCCTAAAATGGAACCCACTCCCAAGATATGACCGAAGCTGATACCCGCTAGTAATTCCGGGACACCAAAATTTTTACCCAAAACTGGCTCTAGTAAGGATAGGGAAGGCCCCCTGCCCTTGTTCTGAATACCAATACGGGCAATGATCAGGCCAAGGATTATGCAAATACCCATCACCAGGAACTGATTCCCGCTCGCGGCAGGTGTAGCGGGGACGGTTTCCTGTACTGCTGCCAGTAAAATTGAATAAATCAAGATGTCTTCTCCTTTCGTGATCAACCTAAATACAAGTCCAATACCAGAAGGCTACCGAGTAACAGCCGTTCTCCCGTCTGCCTTGCGAATGATTGCGGTTCACGAAAAGGACGTTTTAGACAACTTCATCAATAGTAATACTCAGCTATTCCACATTTAGCTTCCTGCCGTTGGGACAGGCAAGATGCCCATCCCACAGGATGTTTAACAACAACGATAGTACAAACTAAATGTGGAGCAGCTTATGCTTCTAAAGAGCACCTGCGTTGCTCAGTCCCAAGATCACACCAGCGCCCAGGATATGACCAAAGCTGGTGGTTGCCAAGAGTTCAGGAATGCCAAAGTTGGCTAAAATCGCAGGCTTGGAACCCGGTAAATCTGGGCCTACTCCTTTTTTCTGAATGGCGAAGCGACCAATGGCGAAAGCAAACAAGTTGCACAAAACCATGACTAGCCCTACGCTAGGACTCCACTCTGGTGTCGTGGGAACAGTAGCTTGGACAGCGGCGAATAAAAGTGAGTTAATAAACATTGATTTCCTTGGTTGATGAATTCGATCCGAACAAAAAAATCATAAAAAGGTTTAGTAACAATTTCACAAGTTGTTTTAAGAATTAACACTTTTACCTCAGTTTTTGATATAAAACTAAACAAAACCTCAAAAACAGCAAAGTTTAATAAAGGATGACCATGCGGGTCAAAATTTGTGGTATTACCAAACCAGAGCAAGGTCAGGCGATCGCACAACTCGGAGCAACAGCCCTCGGCTTTATCTGTGTGCCAGCCTCTCCGCGTTACGTGACGTCGGGTCAAATTCGGGCAGTCAGGGAGCAGTTAGTCGTACCGATAGACTGTATTGGTGTATTTGCCGATGCAGCTTGTGAAGAAATCTGTCAAATTGTGACCCACGCAGGTTTGAGTGCCGTCCAGCTGCATGGCACTGAATCCCTCGAATTTTGCGAAAAGTTACGCTATGCTCTGCCTGAGATAGAAATTCTCAAAGCTGTGAGGGTGAAGACGCCAGACTGTTTAGATCGGGCGGTGACTTACATTAATTGTGTAGATACGCTCTTGCTCGATGCTTACCATCCTCAACTGCTAGGAGGTACGGGTAAAACCTTAGACTGGGAGACTCTGCGGGAATTTCGCCCTAACATCCCTTGGTTACTGGCTGGTGGCTTGACGCCGGATAACATCTTAGACGCATTAAGTGAGTTGCAACCCAGTGGGATTGATTTATCGAGTGGCGTGGAGCGATCGCCCGGAGATAAAGATTTAGACAAAGTCACCTTGCTGTTTGAGCGATTGCGTAGCTTGAGTTAGGCTTTATGCAAAGTTTGCCTACCCACACCACAAAACAACAGCACCCCCCTTATTAGACTCCGAGAGGTACTGTTGCCTTATGGAGCAGATAGCTGCTTACTGATTCTCAAACTAGGTAACCACTAGACCCGCATCCAGTAATAAAGGCTACCCACCTAAGAGTCTCAGAACACAGCTACCATTCGGTTTGTAGCGCTTGCCCCATACCCAAACCTATAAATTGACTACCGCCGATAGTCAGAACCAGAACGGACACTTACTTCCGGCTCATGCATAGAACGACTCTGTACGGTTTCTCGACGATTTCTACCAGCTAAACCCGCTAATCCAGCTAAACCGAGTAGACCTAACCAACCCCAGTCAAAGTCATCATTAGTATTAGTGGCATCCACATCTCCAGTTCGCTGATTGTAGGTATTGGAGTTAGGAGCCGTATCTTGGGTTTGGGCTTGTGCAGGAACCGTTAAAGGGAAAATAGCTAAACTTGCGGCGATCGCACCAGCACCAATGAATTTGGAAACACTAGAAATCTTCATAATTACATCCTCCTCTTTTAAAACCACTGGGCTACCGATAATCAGAGCGAGAACGAGCTACTACATCAGGGTCTTGGGTGCTGTAATGAACTGTTTCTTGGCGCTTTTTAGGAAGTAAACCGGCTAAACCCGCTAGACCTAGTAGACCTAACCAGCCCCAGTCAAAATCATCAGTATTGTCAGTATTAGCAGTACTCACACCCCCAGATTGCTGACTGGAGGTCGTATCAGGAGCTGTATTTTGATTTTGGGTTTGAGCTTGTGCAGGAACCGTTAAAGGGAAAATAGCTAAACTTGCAGCGATCGCACCAGCGCTAACCACCTTAGATACCTTAGAAAGCTTCATGAGTTAATCTCCTTTTGTTTTGTCTTAAGCTGTTTCTAATCTCCCTAAGCTTAGGTTGCGCAAAAATTAGTTGAATCAATCTTTAGCCATAAACCCTAAACTCCTGTTGCCTCCACTCAGGAGATAGAAAAGCCAATCGATCAGTCTCTCTAAAAGAGGAGAGTAAAAAAACTTAATCTCGGCAAAAGACATTCCCTAAGGCGATCCCCTTATTTAAAAGACATCTCACCTCAAAGGAGCCTTTTGAACCAGAATAAATAAAGTTGATAGGATTACCGAAAAAGCTGAGGAGGTAGTAATGGCTGTACTCGAAGGAATGTGGCAACATAACTATATTTTCAGCAATGGCATAAGGCTGCATTATGTCACCCAAGGTGAAGGGCCGCTGATGCTGATGCTGCACGGATTTCCAGAGTTTTGGTACTCGTGGCGTCACCAAATTCCAGAATTTGCGAAGGATTATAAGGTGGTTGCGATCGATCTGCGCGGTTACAACGATAGCGACAAGCCGCCAGAGCAATCCGCTTATGTAATGAGTGAACTGATTAAAGATGTTGAGGGTGTGATTAAAGGATTGGGATATGAGCGCTGCGTGTTAGTGGCTCATGACTGGGGTGGTGCGATCGCATGGAACTTTACCTATGCTCACCCGAACATGGTAGAACGGCTGATTGTGCTGAACATTCCTCATCCCGCCAAATTTGTGGAAGGCTTGCGGACTCCCCAGCAGTTGATGCGCAGCTGGTATGTCTTCTTCTTCCAGATGCCCATACTACCGGAATTGTGGTTGCAGTCATTCGACTACGAAGCAGTAGGCAATGCGTTTGTGAATATGGCGATTGATCAAAACGCCTTCACTCCAGCCGACATCGAAGCCTACAAGGATGCGGCGGCGAAGCGTGGTGCACTGACGGCGATGGTTAACTATTACCGCAATATTTTCACCAGTGCTCGACAACAGGATTGGAGTTTACTCGATGTACCAACTTTAATGATTTGGGGTGAGGAGGACACAGCGTTGGGTAAAGAGTTGACTTACGGGACGCAAGAATTCGTCAGAGACTTCCAACTTCGCTACATTCCCAACTGTAGCCACTGGGTGCAGCAGGAAAAGCCGGAATTAGTGAATCAGTATATGCGCGAGTTCCTGGCGGGATAGCTTCTATGTTGTCCCCATTCTTCCAGCGGTTAACTGGGTGCGAAAAATTGTAAAGGTATTTATCCCCTTTGGGTTTAGACTTAACACATTTAACTTTCTGAAACCCCGGACTAGCAAGGGTTAAACCATCCAAAATCCAAAATCCAAATGGTTTAGCCTGTGAGGGTAAAGCAATTTCAGGTGTTTTTGGGAATCCGCACAGCTCATGATGGACTGAGGATAGAGTGTCCTTACTCTGCAATTGGGAATTAGCTATAACTTCTATCATCAAGCAAGATTTTGTATTTTATACATATTTTTTTACAATTGTGACAAATTGCGGAATAGCCTTAACCCTTCTAATTATTCTTTGATTCAATTTGTGCGGATGTAGCAAAAATTCGAGCGAAGAAGAAAGACATAAAAGCTCCTTCAATTTTACCCTCGGCTTGCTGCTGGGGGTTTTTTATTGAATCCCTCGTGTTCGTGTCCCAGAGCTTTTCCAGAGCGGCGAAGGATTATGCTAAGCTTATCGGCATTCCAAAATCTAAAATCAAAAATGGTATAACGCGCTTCAGCAAGCTTACCTACCCTTGAGCCATTGGCTACAGAATTGATTCATGATATCTCTATGAGTGTCCTATTCCGCGTCCCCATGTCATAGCCAATGACACCATTCTTCCGCCTGAGTGTATCTGGGCATCACTCTTTGACCACTACCTTAGAGAAGAAGGAGACCGGAGCTTGTGTGATAGGGTTAGCGGAATGGCTCCCTAGGAGCTAGTAGGACGTAAACATTACGCATTTGCGTAGTTTGCGTGTACCGTGTATCCCAGTTCAGAGAAGAGAAGGGGGGATTGTAGCGGGTTAGTTATTCCTGCCACGCTACACTAACAATCTAAACACCTTCAGCCAAGCCAAACTCTTGTTACTAGGAACAAGCATGAGCCAGTTTGGAGGTACTCTAAAAAAATGGAGTCTCACTGGTAGATTTGGCAAAGCTTTTGCTTGATACTGCCCGGTACCAACATCGACCGAGGTAGTCCTTGCAGACCTGAATACACAAAACTGTTCTAATCTAGGAAAAACTGCCGTGGATGCGGGGAATCAGCAGAGGATTTTAGGCTATTTCATCGAGGAAGCAAAAGAACACCTCGACACCCTGGAAAAGGGGCTTTTAGATCTGCGCACGGTTGTGCAAGATCCGGAGCGGGTGAATGAAATGTTTCGCGCTGCCCACTCTGTGAAGGGAGGGGCGGCAATGCTAGGCTTTGCCAGTATTCAGAAAACAGCGCACCGCTTAGAGGATTCGTTTAAAATTCTCAAAGAAAATACCATCAAGGTTGACCAAAAGCTGGAGACTTTATTTCTACAGGGGTACGATACCCTGAAAGACTTAATCGAACAGCTGCAAGGGCCGTTTGGCTTGCGGGAAGAGGACGCCCAGAAAAAGATGCAAGCGGCAGAACCAGAGTTTGCCAAGTTACAGGAGTACCTCAACCGCTTAGTGAGTGGTACTAGTGCAGCGCCTGCCTCGGATAGGCAAAAGCCAGAGTCGCTTCCCGCGAACTTTGCGCCTCAGGTAACAGAAATTTTGAGACAGATGTTGCAGCTATTTAAACAAGCGGATACACCAGCCAGTCGCCAACAACTTCAGACGATGTGCAAGCGTTTAGTACAGTTAGGGGCGGGGATTAAACCTTGGCAAGGGCTGATTCAAGTTTCCTATAAAGCGATCGCAAATCCTAAAAATGCCTATCCGGCGCTAGCCCCCATCGTGATTAAGGAACTCAAGGTAGCTAGCGATAAGTTGCAACACGGAAAAGCCAGTGAACTCAAGCCCAGTCCAGAATTGCAGAAACTCGCCACAGCACCAGCAGCTACGGTTAGTGCACCAGCACCAACAGCTACTCCCGCTAAGGAAAAGGAGAAACCAGCGGCGGCACCACAAGCAACTAGTACTACGCCAAAACAGATTACCCTACCGCTGGAACCCAAAGCCGCCGCCAAGGTGCTTGTCAAAGCGTTTGATAAACCGCAACTCGTGCAACTGGTTAAGTTACTGGCTCAAGCCACTCGCTCCCCATCTTAGGGGATTGGGAAGAAGAGGTTGGAAGTTGGTAGGTTGGCAGGTTGATGAATTCCAACCTTCAACGTTCAACCTTCAACGTTCAACCTTCAACCTTCAACCTTCAACCTTCACTGTCCAAAATAGCGTCCTGCCATCCCTAAAGCATCAGCGATATCGACATCGCCATCCCCATCAGCATCTAAAAACGTATTCAGAACGGGATTTGACCCTTGGCCTTGTGAAGTACTGCTACCCGTTTGCAGGAACTTTAACACTAAGGGAAGCAGCATCGGCAACATAGCTTGAACCGTACCCGAACTTAAACCCGTCCGGCCTTCGACTTCCTGAACCATCTGCTGGATTTGAGGAGTACTGAATAGCAACTGGACGGCTTGAGTGCTAGGCTGAGTACCGCCGAATTGATTGACAAATTCTTGAGTCTGCTGTTCACCCTCGTTAGCTCGCTTTTCTTGCAGCGCAGAGCGAGCATAGCTTCCAACAACCGATAAGACGGATTGGATGGTTGAGGGGTCAGTATTAGCATTATTACTTAACTGCTGAACTGTACTGAGAATCTCGCCGATCTGACCAGGACTTGCTTGCTGAGAGGGATTATCGATCGCACCGAGGATTTGGTCGAACAAGCTCATGATTTTTCCTCCGTTTTCGCCAACTACAGAGTATAGCTAATCCTAGCGTTCAAGCAGGTAACTTCTTCTTGCGCGATTCCTCTGGCACTCGGTTCTGTGTGCCTAATGTCCAGTCTGTAGAGGCGTATTGTGATACTCTCATATCCAGTCCCCCATACCCAAGCGATTGCTGTTGACTCGGAAGTGCGAATGCCTCTGGCACCACGCGAAGCGCGATCGCAAATTCAGTCCCCACTCCTACCTGAGAGTTGCAGGTAATTTTGCCGCCATGTTTCTCGACAATAATTTGATGGCTAATCGCTAAACCCAACCCTGTCGCTACACCTGTTGATTTGGTGGTAAAAAAGGCATCAAATATCTTGGCCTGATTTTCTGGAGAGATGCCGGAACCGTTATCCGTAATTTTGACAACCACGCAGTTCTCATTCTCAAGTTCTGTTGCGATCGTAATCTGTTTTTCGTTTTTCACCTCTTCTAAAGCATCAATTGCATTACTCAATAGATTCATAAATACCTGATACAACAGGCTCCCATAGCCTTTAATCTCTGGAATATTGCCATAATTGCGAATCACGGTAATATTCCTCTTGATGCGACTGTCTAGAATAAGTAAGGTACTATCGATACAGGCATGTAAATCAACTGGATGTGCAATGGCTTCGTCCAATCGAGAAAAATCTTTCAGGCTCAAAATGATCTGAGCTATTCGTTGGGCACCCGAATTCATCGAATGTAGAACTTGCAGCAAGTCCTTTTTGATAAAGTTAAAATCGGTTTCCTCAAGCTTTAATTGCACGGCTGGGGGAGGATAAGGAATCTCGCTTGTGTAAGTTTCTAGTAGGGATAACAAGTCTTTAATATATTCACTTGCATAAGCGGAGTTACCATAAATAAAGTTAACCGGGTCACTAATTTCATGGGCAACTCCGGCAATCATTCGTCCCAGACTAGACATTTTTTCCTGATGAATTAGCTGGGAATAGTTTGCCGTCTTTTGTGCCTCAAGAAGTTGATTCACTTGTAGAATGAGCTGATTCAGAGAGATGGTTAAATCTGCGACTTCATCTTCAGTGGTAACGAGTGCTTGTAAATTGAAATTTTTATCCTGAGTGACCTGCTGGGCAACTTTTGTTGTCGCTTGAATCGGACGTGCGATCGCACGACTGGTGTAAATCGCTAAAATGATGGCAATCGCTACTGAAAACAAGATACTGCCAGTAATAATTCTCAGCCGAATTTGGTCTGCCGCGATTGCCTCTGCCCTGGATTGCTCATATTCTTTATCGGCAAAATGAATCAGATCGGTTAGAGTATCTATAAGATTCTCAACCTTATCGTCCAAAGCGCTATCGCTCGAATTTAAAAGTTTTTGGCGAGCATTCTCTCTTTCTTCTGACTTCAAAGTAGGTGAAGTCATTTGCTTTAAAATAACTACTGTCCGCTGAAAATATTCTTTGACAAATGGGTCATTCGTCGTTACAATTCGCTTAAAAAGTGCGAGTTCACCAGGTCTATCTTGAGGATTAACCTTTTTCGGATTTTCATAAGATGCTTTAAAGGTAGCCCAAGCCTGGTTAAATTCATTTATATGCTCTATTAAATGATTATAATCTTCCTGCAATCGTTCTGGGTTTTTGGCTGATTTAAAGTAGTTTTGTTGGTGAGATTGTGCGTGTAATAGCATCGTTTGCAAGTGCTGAAGAGAACGAATCTCTTCTTGAGCATTCTTTTCTTCTAATCTCGCCTTTTGTTGACAGTAATCTCCGACTACGAATCCTGCCGTAGTTCCTAGTACAGCAATACC
>NZ_DATNPA010000031.1:0-2867 GCF_036703385.1 Allocoleopsis sp.
GTCACTTGAATACGGATATATACTAAATGTTTATGAATCAGACAAGAGTGATATCTGCCCACTACTCTATGTAAGAAAAAAGGTGTGATCGCGGACATCTGAAGTAGGAAGGAGAAATTGCAGGGGTGACAGCAATGGAGAGGCGATGCTTGCTACGATACAGATGCATTCCCAGCGCCATAACGTCCTTTCAATTAAAATGAGGGGATATTGGTACTTAGTAAGCTTGGCAGCTAGGTGATAGCTAATGTTCCAAGGAGAGCTATGTTAGACGAAACGACCCTTGAACAACGTTTGGTAACTCTTGAGCAAGCGGTTTCTGACCTTCAACGCAAGTTTGAAAGCAAGTCTACCTCTGAAAACTGGCTTGAAAAACTCGTCGGCTCAATTTCTGATGAAGCAGCTTTTCTTGAAGCTCTAGAATATGGACGTACCTTTCGTCAGGCTGACAAGCCTACTGACGAGGTTGACGGACAATTGTGAAATATTTGCTCGACACCGACCATATTAGTTTCTTACAGCGTCGCTCTGGTTCAGAGTTTAGCAGCTTAGCTGTTCGGATGGCTCAACACCCAATCACGGATTTTGCCTTGTCCATTGTCAGTTTCCATGAACAGATACTTGGCGCTCATAATTTCATCAATCGTGCTCGGACAAATACTGACCTGATTCGTGGATATACTCTGTTGTTAGAAACTCTTCAGGGCTTTGCAACAGCTCCTGTTTTACCATTTGATGCTGGAGCAATTGCACTCTTTGATGAATTGCGAAGGCAACGGGTTCGCGTGTCCACAATGGATTTGAGAATTGCAGCGATCGCCATGTCTCACAATTTGATGTTATTGACCCGGAACGTAAGTGATTTCAGTAAAGTTCCAGGTTTAGTGACACAGGATTGGACTGTGTAGAGCAGGCGGGCTAACAAATCGATGGAGCGGAACGCAGCAGCGCTGCTGCACGAATTCGTAGCAGACAGCATGGTGCTTAGAAATCTGAATTATTCTGCCAGAGGCAGTGCGACAGCGAAGCGAGAAGAGCGAAGCGCAGATCGCAAGAAAGCTGCTTTGTTGGGTTGAGGCTCCGAAACCCAACATCAATGCTGATAGCAATGGAAGGGCGATCGCTTGCTACGAGAAAGACGCATTCCCATCGCCATAACGTCTTCAATTTGAATGAGCGATCAGCTTCGCTGGTGCCGTAGGCAATCGCGAACCCGAAGCACCTGAATTACCCAATAACTGGCAAGACATTTCTCAAATCATTGTTTCTTCCCAATAAGGTGGATTACCGAATCGCTTTACCAAGAAATCGATGAATGTTTTGACCCGGAGTGAGTATCTACGATTCGGCAAGTAAAGTGCATAAATGCCCATATCCATCTCGACTTGGGGATGCACCCTCCAATCGGTCAGCACAGCTTGTAACCGTCCAGAGCCAATATCTTCACCCACCAACCATGTTGGCATCAGGATCAGTCCAGCGCCATCCAAACACACTTGGCGCAGCACTTCTGAATTGTGGTTCTTCAGTACCTAGTATGCCAAATAAATATATAAACACTTCAAAGAAGATGAATAATTGTATCAAATATCCAGGAAAGCCCTGAAAAAAATTGACGAAGAGAGCTAGTTATTATTGGCTGGAAACAGAAGCCAATAGACCTTGGGGTGTAATGACAGACATGACTGAAAAAAAAGGAATAAAACTGCTGACAGAGCTTCTGAATATAGAGGGAATAAAAGTAACTTCAAATCGTCAGCACTCAGGGATTGGGATAATTTTACAAGTTGAGTCAATCGAGAAAGAAAGTATGTGTCCTCGTTGCGGGACAAAAAGTCGGAGATTACATCAAAACCATCGATACCTAGTCAAAGATTTACCCTGGGGAGAAACCTCAGTATTTTTAGAAATAAACAGAAGACAATTCAAATGCTCAAAATGTGGAAAACCCTTTAGCGAAGACTTGGAGTTTGTAGGGAAAAGAAGAACTTATACAAAACGATTGGCAAACCAAATCTTACAAGAAGTGATAGGAAAGGATATCCACAGTGTAGCGAAAAAAGGGGTAGTGACAACTGAAGAAATAGAAAGGATGTTAAAAGATGCATCAAAAGAATTAGTGAAATCTCGACCCAGCGAACTGAAAAGGCTAGGAATTGATGAAATAGCCCTAATTAAAGGAAAAGGGAATTACTGTGCAGTATTAATAGATATAGACAAGTCGAAATTGCTCGAAATCCGGGAGGGAAGAACGAAAGAAGAAATAAAGGAAGTGCTGACTAGCTGGGGAACCGAGGTCTTAGAGTCAATAGAGGAAGTAAGTATAGATATGTGGAAAGGATACAAAAGTGTAGTAACAGAAATCCTATCAAAGGCTCAGGTAGTCGCCGATAGATTTCATGTAATGGCACAAATAAACAAAGAATTAGATGCACAAAGAAAACTGCAAAAGCGAAAGATAGAAAATTTAATCAAAGCAGCAAAATCGGAAAAAGAGAAAGCTGAGTATGAGAAAGTGCTAGAGGGATTGAAGAAAAGCAAATATGTGTTACTGAAGAATGAATCAGACCTGAATGAAGAACAAAAAAGTAAACTTATGCAAGTGAAAGAGGTGTCACCTACTCTCAAGCTCATGCATGAATTAAAAGAGAAAATCCACAAAATATTCGAGCAAACGAATAATTGGTTGACCGGATTATTTAAACTGGGGATATGGTTATCAAGAGCCAAAAAATATTTTCCTGACAGCCAGAGTACTATTATCCGTTGGCTAGATGAGATTATTGCTTACTTTGACAACAGGACTACAAGTGGTGTTGTCGAGGGCATCCATAACAAACTCAAGTTAATTAAACGTTCCGCTTACG
>NZ_DATNPA010000032.1:0-2408 GCF_036703385.1 Allocoleopsis sp.
AAATGCGCGTCTTTATCAAGACTTAGAAGCAGCAAATAAAAGCTTAGAGAGCAAGGTAGAACAGCGCACGCTGGAGTTGCAACAAGAAATTATCGATCGCAAACGCGCAGAACAAGTGGCTGAGGCTGCCAACCGAGCGAAAAGTGAATTTTTGGCGAATATGAGCCACGAACTCCGGACTCCCCTGAATGGCATTTTAGGTTATACCCAAATCCTGAAGAAAGACAGAGCGTTAACAGATCCACAAAAGAATGGTCTGAACACCATCCATCGTTGTGGCGAACATCTACTGATGTTGATTAACGATGTTTTGGACTTGTCCAAAATCGAAGCTCGAAGAATGGAACTCTACCTCAACGATTTCCAACTTCGAGACTTTCTGGAAGAGATTGTTGCAATCTGTCGAATCCGGGCAGAGCAAAAAGGAATATTGTTCACCTATAAAGTGCTTTCGCCACTTCCAAAATTAATTCGGGCAGATGAGAAACGGTTGCGGCAAGTTCTGATTAATCTCCTGAGCAATGCGGTTAAATTTACCGAAAACGGTGGGGTAACCTTTAAAGTTGGATATGTCGATCATTTTGAAGACTCAGCCTTAACTCAAACCTCATCCAAACTTCGGTTTCAGGTAGAAGATACGGGCATTGGAATAACACAAGAGCATCTCCAGGAAATCTTTTTACCATTCCGACAAGTCAGCGATCGCCATCGTCAGATTGAAGGAACTGGATTGGGATTAGGCATCAGTCGCCAACTCGTTCAACTGATGGGAAGTGACATCAACGTGCAGAGTACGCCTGGAAAAGGAAGCATTTTCTGGGTTGATTTAGATCTGGCTGAAGTTGACTGCCCCTCTGATATTCCCTCTCCAGATCGCCGCTGTGTTCGTGGATATCAAGGCGGCAAGCGAAAAATCCTGGTAGTGGACGACAGAGAGGAAAATCGCCTGGTTCTGACCAATATGCTACAGCCGTTAGGATTTGAAGTGGTAGAGGCGATCGATGGTCGGGAGGCTCTGCACAAGGCACACCAGTTTCGACCTGATGCGATTTTGATGGATTTGGTGATGCCTGTGATGGATGGGTTCGAGGCAACCCGTCAAATTCGGATGTCTCCAAGCTTACAGCAGACGGTTATTATTGCCACCTCGGCTAGTGCATTTGATATGGATCGACAGCAGAGTCGAAACGTCGGCTGCCATGATTTTCTACCGAAGCCAATCCACGAAGCAGAGCTATTGGAGCGATTATCCCTTCATCTGAAGCTAGAGTGGATTTATGAAGAATCAAGCGCTGAGCGAAAGGACTCAGTTCAACCGACTCTACTGGCAGGGCAAAGCCCTCCAGCACCCAACACTCAAGATGCTTCTCCATTGATAGCTCCCCCTGCTGAAGAAATCGCAGCGTTACTCAACTTAGCAATGATGGGCGATCTCCAAGCAATTGCTGAACGAGCGGCTAAATTAGAAACGCTCGATCCACAGTTGATTCCCTTTGCCACCCATCTTCGCCAACTCGCTAAAGGCTTCAAAGCACGGCAAATTCGGGAGTTTATCAAACAATTTCAGATGTCAGAATAAGTATTATGGCTGAAAAGGGAGTCATCCTAATCGTGGATGACACACTGACCAATTTAGAAGTCCTGTTTGGCTGTCTGACCAATGCTGGCTTCAGAATTTTAGTGGCGGAAGATGGTGAAAGTGCGATCGAGAACGCCAAGTATGCTTTACCTGATTTAATCCTGCTCGATATCCTAATGCCCGGTGTAGACGGGTTTGAAACGTGCCGTCGTCTGAAAGCGGATCGAGCAACAGCAGACATTCCAGTCATTTTTATGACCGCCCTGAGTGAAACTGTAGATAAAGTGAAAGGCTTCAGCCTGGGTGCGGTGGACTATGTTACGAAGCCCTTTCAACAAGAAGAGGTGTTAGCTAGGGTTCAAGCCCATGTGAGTCTCCGACATCTAACTCGGCAGCTTCGAGAACAGAATACACGACTAGAACAGGAAATCCAGGAGCGTCAGCGGAAGGAGGTGGCTCTGTCCCAGAGTGAGGAGCGATACCGCCTGCTGGTTGAGAGGGTCAAAGACTACGCAATTTTTATGCTCGACCCCAGCGGACGGATTGTGAGCTGGAATAGTGGAGCAGAGCGGATTAAAGGCTATCGGGCAGACGAAATTATCGGTCAGTCGTTCTCCCGCTTTTATCCCTCGTCGGAAATTCAGCGCGGTCGTCCTCAACGGTTGCTAGAAATAGCCGCCACCGAGGGTCAAGTGCAGGATGAAGGGTGGCGCGTTCGCAAAGATGGATCGCGATTTTGGGCAGATATTGTGATTACTGCTCTGCGAGATGAGGCGGGAAACCTACGCGGCTTTACAAAGGTGACGCGGGATATCACCGATCGCAAACG
>NZ_DATNPA010000033.1:0-6366 GCF_036703385.1 Allocoleopsis sp.
CGTCTTTTTTAATTGTTGTTTTTGTTCGTCTGTCAAGACATTGGCTATTTCTCGAAGCTGGGACTGCCTCATGTCTTGAATTTGCTGCTTTTGGGCATCTGTGATATTCAGAGACTGCATGAGTGTCCGGGGATCTTTGCCTTGTTCCTGAGCCGCTTTTAACTCATTCTTTTGCTTGTCCGTGAGAATGGTCTCCATCTTGGAGCGATATTTCTCTTGAATTTGCTTCAGTTGAGTTTTTTGTTTGTCTGTGAGTTTCAGGTCCGGTGGCAGAGGAGCGCTTGGGGTAGAAGGGTTGGAACCCATGCTTGGAGAGGCAGGAGTCTCAGGTATCTCAGCCTTTTGAGCTGGAACTGAGGAGGCGGAACCTTCCTGAGTTTGTGAGCTTGGAGATTTACAAGCTGCTACAATCAGCGCAGTACCCGCAAGAGTCACAGCCAGCACGGGAAGAGATTTAACTTTCATGAACACTCCTGTGAATTCTAGCCAAGAAGCACTTCCTTTACTACAACTAGATTGTAGGAATTTCCTCAGCTAATTACCTGTATCAAATGTCCTAGACGGACTCATGACTTTAGTCATGAGTTTGGACAAGCCAGAAAAGTCATGAGTTTGGACAAGCCAGAAAAATTATCTCATACCCATTTAAACAGAGGATGCGACAGAGCATCGATTGAAACCATTGCCTGATAAGGCTTGTACAATCCAAAATCTAAAATCCTTGCATCCAAAATAGTATCAGCTACTGTCTCCAAAACGATAGCCTTTCCCATAGACTGTGTGAATCAGCGGTGTTTCACCCTTCGCTTCAATTTTGCGGCGCAACAGGCGAATTAAAGCGGCGACAACATTACTACTGGGTTGTTCCTCTTGAGCCCACAGATGCTGATAAATTTGCCCATGCGTCAACAATTGACCCACGTGGCGCATGAAGAATTCCAGCAACTGGCTTTCTTTTTCCGAAAGTTCAATCAAACGTCCATCGCGATAAGCCAACTGATTTTCTAAATCGAGTTCCAGGTTAGCAACACGCAGGCGCTGGGGAGTACTGATATCAGTTGCCGCAGAACGCCGTAATAAGGCGCGGACTCTGGCTAGCAACTCCCGCAATTCAAAGGGTTTAACCAGATAGTCGTCAGCACCGGCATCTAAACCCTCGACTCGATCATTGAGGGTATCTTTCGCTGTAAGGAAAAGAACTGGTGTGGTTCGTCCTTGCGATCGCAACTGCTGGCAAATTTCCAAGCCCGACCGTTTTGGCAGCATCCAATCTAAAATGAGCAGGTCATAATCGCTGCCGGATGCTAACTCACTGCCTGCTACGCCATCGTAAGCCACATCAACCGCGTAACCTTCACGGTTCAAGATTCGACTCAGCGGGTCAGTCAGCTCAACTTCATCATCAACTATAAGAATTCGCATTTCATTTGTTGTAACTGGTTAGTTGCTGCTTGTTAGTAGCCGTCATGAATGGCGTACACCAGAATGCATGAAAATTCTTATTTCTTCTGCCTTCTGCCTTCTGCCTTCTGTCCTCACTAAAGCTCCGGTCTGCCTTATTTTCAAGTCAGCTGCTAATGATTAAAGTAATAAATACTTTCTACTTCGTTGTTCGCGGCCTCCACCCATTCCTGCATTGCCGAAAGGGCCCAAATCGTCTCAATATAGGCTCGTGCCACCTCATCCAATTTCACATCATAGGTAATAAATCGTGATACGACGGGCGCGAACATGGCATCGGCAATGGTAAAGTGACCCAATAGGAAGTCACCCTTAACTCCAAAGTTTTTCCGACATTCATGCCAGATTGCAGTAATGCGATCAATATCGGCTTGCAGGCGGGGATTCATACCCAACAGACAAAGTCGAGTGCGGCAGTCCATTGGCATAGTTTCGCGTAGGCTGTGGAAACCTGCGTGCATCTCCGCACTAATTGATCGCGCCAATGCCTTAGCGGCTTTGTCCTCAGGCCATAAGTGAGGAGCAAAGTGTTCTGCAATATATTCGCAAATAGCTAGAGATTCCCATACCCTCAGGTTTCCGTCCAGCAAAACAGGTACTCTTCCAGATGGAGAATAGCGCCGAATCTCCTGGTAGCTGGTTGGCGTGTCCAGGGGAATGCGTATCTCAGTAAAGTCTAATCCCGCCTGTTTCATCGCTAGCCAAGAGCGCAGTGACCAGGATGAGTAATTCTTGTTTCCAATAACTAAAGTGAGCTGAGTCATATTATGAGCGATCGCCAGAAACTAATTGACAAAAACCTTTTTGTAGTCCTGACTGCAATTCGTGATAAGTTGCCAATATTATAGGTATGCTCATGCTTCAAGCATGAATGCGCTACTTCAAATTGAGCCAATATTTCTATGCTGACTGTTGCATTACCCAAAGGCGCACTTCTGATCGATAGCATCAAGCTGCTACAAGCCGTCGGCTTAGATTTTAGTGCTTTTCTTGACTCCGGTAGCCGCCTACTCCAAATTCAAGACCCTAGCGGTACCGCCAAAGCCTTACTTGTTCGAGCGCAAGATGTCCCAGTTTACGTGGAATATGGTCAAGCACAATTGGGGATTGTCGGTTACGATGTGTTGCGAGAAAAGAGCCCCCAGGTTGCTCACCTCGCTGACTTACGCTTTGGTAAGTGTCGAATGTCGGTCGCAGTACGTGATTCCAGCCCTTATCGCAGTTCTTTAGAACTGCCACCTCATGGTCGGGTGGCCTCGAAATTCGTTCACTGTGCTCACGAACACTTCAATAATTTGGATTTACCCGTAGAAATTATCCCGCTCTACGGTTCTGTGGAACTGGGGCCAATTACCGGGATGTCAGAGGCTATTGTGGATTTAGTCTCGACCGGTCGGACTTTAAAAGAGAACGGTTTAATTGAAATTGACATCCTGTTTGAGAGTACAGCGCGGTTAATTGCTCATCCCCTGAGTTATCGCCTCAATACGTATGAACTCAACCACTGGGTAGAGCAGTTGCAAGCGTTAACGCTGAGTACAGTCTAAGGTGAAGCTGCCAGAGATCGAAAAAGCGATCGCCTCTGTCTTGAACCTTCAACCTTCAACTTGCAACCTCCAACCTTCAACTTGCAACCTTCAACCTTCAACTTGCAACCTTCAACCCCCTTACCAAGGATTACCAATCATGGTAAAGGCAGACCAGTAATAAGGATGATCCAGTTTTTGATCTCCTAGTTCAACCAACTCCGGCGGTAAGGGGATGTCCACATTGGGGGTATGGAGTTTACCATTCTCCAAACGCACCTCTCCTCTAATCATCGCCAGTTGCGATCGTCTAAGCGCCTCTGCTTTAATCGGAGCAGCGTTCAATTGCTGGTAAAAATCCGTCATTAACCCCAGTGTCCCTTGGTCGCTAACGTACCAGAGACTGGCCATCGCTGACTTAACCCCTGCCAGCACCGCGAACCCAGCAAAACCCAACTCCGCTTCCTTATCCCCCAAAGCCGTGCGACAGGCACTCAGCACTAAAAGCTCTACGGGTGGTTTATTCCAACCCAGTTGCCGTAGTTGGTTGAGGCGCAATTTTGTATCCCATAACTGAATATAAGAGTTACTCGAAGCGCCCGGTTTGAAATCGCCATGAGTCGCTAGGTGAATAATCCCAAACGGTTGTTGCTGTCGTGCCTCCTTTAAATTACCTAGGGTAAAGCCACTATCTAGGTAAGATTTGCCTTGCCACAACCTACCCGCAATCGCTGACACTTCTGTCGGTACGGCAGGTAAGGGGTTTTGGTCAGTAAATGTCTTGGCTCCCATCGCCAGAACTTGGGCATTTCTGATGTCTTTGTAGAGGGTATCGGTGAGGCTGAGACTCGGCATCAGACCGACACTATAGCGTTCGATTAAAAATCCTTTCCCGTCATGGAGAGCAGCAACTGGCAAGGAACGCAAGCCAGGTTCCATCAGGAAGACTAGATTCTGAATTTTTCGCGCTTGTAAATCCGTTTCTAAAGGTGCAACTATTAACTTGTACAGTGCCTGTGCTGGAGCGAGATAGCCACGACGGTTTCTCGAATCGGTAACTTTGCTGCGGAATTCTCCAGCTAATTTCAGGACTTGTTCGCGGGTTGCGCCGGTTACTCGCTTGCGAACGGGTGGCTCCTTGCCTGTCACGACGACTAGTTCGAGTAGGTCACTGTTTTGGGGTAGAGGATTTTCTGCTCGTGCGGAATTTTTCTGTGCCTGCTTATTTCCATTTGTATTGGAATTGTGAATTTTGTCTGCTGATGTTGGTTCCAGACTCTCTGGGATAAACGTGACATAAATCATTGCGGGTTTGATGCCCGTTGCTCTCTCAATTGTGTTCAGAATCTCGCGCTCTGCGTCTAAGGATTTAATCGGTGTCTGGAAGGCTTGCCCGAAATACTCCTCGAATTCCCGCGTCAAACGCGATTCAATTTGATTGACAAAGGGGTCAACTTCAAAGCGAGGTAAGCGTACATCACTAAACTCTGGTCTGTGTGGACTTGTTTCTGGAATTGGATTTACGAGTCTTGGGCTGGGTGTAGGCGTTGGGGTTGGGGTTGGGGTTGGCGTTGGCGTTGGCGTTGGGGTTGGGGTTGGCGTTGGCGTTGGCGTTGGCGTTGGGGTTGGCGTTGGCGTTGGCGTTGGCGTTGGTGTGGGAGTAACGTTGATTCCTATCTGTTGCGGAGTGGAGAAGGAAACGCGATCGCTCGCTCTAATCGTAAACGCCGCAACCTGACCCGTAGCATTTTCAGGCGGAGTGTAAACCAAAATATCGTTAACTGCAATCGTATCTCCCGGCGCTAGCGTTACACCATTTCTCGTGAGCGTTCCTGTAATGGAGGTAATTTGAACCGTAGTGTTATCGCTATTAACATCACCCACAACCGGATTTAAATCCCCAAATCTGAAGGTAACCGGTTGATTGGGTTGCGTTCCTGCAAGTTGAACATTTGCGGTCAGAGTGGGTGGAGTGTTAACGGAAATCAGCGTAATTCCGTTCCCAGTTCCAGCCGCAATACCACCATTCGGTAAGACTGGAAATGAGGCTTCTGTTAGTGTGTTGTTATTAGCAATAATCGATCCAGCTACGCCGTTGACAGGCGACGCCGTCCCCACTGTAAAGTCAAGGTTATCCGGCCCGCCATCATGTTGAATTGAAACGGAGCTTAACTGAGAAATTCCTGGGCCAGTTGTTCGAGTAGATATAGTCGTACCGGAAGGAACAAAGTCATTAAAAGCATTACTAATGGTTCCAGTTCCTCTGACAACTCCATTCGCAACAATTTGGACATCACCCCCTCTGATATTCATTGGCCCATCAGTTGCACTGGAAAAACCTTGGGTAAATATGCTGTCAAATGTGATGTTCTGTCCACTTAAGTTGACTGAACCCGCGCTAGATGTTGCCCCTCCAATACTTCCTCCAGAAGAATTTAAAGAAGACGCATTAATCGCACCTGTTGTGATATCGCCCAGTGCTGTTAAGCGAACCAAACCTCCTTCTGAACCGTAAGGGTTACTGCCATTAAAAGAGGAATCAATCGCGCCCGTTTGGATACTTCCTACGGTGCTGCTTAAAGTAACTGCCCCCCCTCGCGAGATAGTAAAAGAGGAGTCATTACCAGCGGAAGATGAGTTAATTGCGCCAGTTATGATGTTGCTTCCAGCATTTAAGCTGACTGCTCCTCCATCAAAGCCATAAAGGTCGTGAAAAGAATTCAGTATTCCCGTATTGATAAAACCACTGCTGGTGATGTTAATGGCTCCACTATTCCGAAAATCATTGGTGCTTGTATTAATATTAAATCCAGTACTTGTGAAGTTAACCCCACTGCTTGTGAAGTTACCTCCATTGGTATTAATGGGTGCATTAATGAAGACGCTTCCCGTACCTGTTGCTGTGTTGGCAGTATTATCATTGGCTCTGAATTCAACATTACCGCCATTTGTCGTGATGGATTGGTTGACTGTAATGTTGTTGCCAGCCTGGGCAGTGAGTCCAACATTGAAACCAGTCATATTAATTGGCGCACTAAAGATAATGTTATTGGTTGCTTGTAGGATGACGTTGGCTGTCGCATTATTAAGAACGGTCACATCTAACCTGGTACCGCCAGGAAGGTCGGGGTCATTAAAGTTATTGACATCATTTAATGTTGCATTACCACCTGTGGCTACGATTTCAATATTGGTTGGGTCGAGTAATAGCGTTCCAACATTACCAAAGGGGGCGAGAGCATCGACCGTTCCTGCATAGTTCAAAGCGTTTTTACTCGATATCTCAACAAAGCCACCATCACCACTTTGAGAACCTCCACGAGCGCTAATCTGGCCTGAGAAGCTGGTGTTGTGATCAGACCAAATAATAATTCGACCG
>NZ_DATNPA010000034.1:0-7705 GCF_036703385.1 Allocoleopsis sp.
GCACGGGTTATACCTCCGCTTATGACCGCATCGATTTGCATCTGGCAAGCATGGATGTGCGATCGCGCCTGTTGGAACAATTACAATCTCAGCCCTTGACAAAAATTGCCGATCAGGCAGTAGTAGATTGTCTGACGATAGATGGGTATAAGTTTCGCTTAGCCAATGACAGCTGGTTGCTGATTCGGTTCAGCGGCACTGAACCGGTTCTGCGACTGTACTGCGAAGCCGCTACTCTGGAACAGGTGCACTATACCCTAAACTGGGCCAAAGATTGGGCCAATTCTGTATAAGGCGGTTCGCGATTAGTATAAAAGGTGCTGGCTTTTGGCCTGGGGGAGAAGACTAACTAGGTGTGTTTCTACCCTTTGGGTCATCTACCATGCAATCCAGCTCTATGCTGATTGCTAAATGGCTCAAAATACAAGATTGAAATTATGACAGTGCTGGTTGTAGCGACAGGAAATCCCGGCAAGCTGCGAGAGATGCAGGCTTACCTGTCAGATAAGGGGTGGGAATTGCAGTTGAAGCCACCCGAATTAGAGATTGAGGAAACCGGAGATACATTTGCCGCGAATGCTGTCCTGAAGGCGTCAGCCATTGCTCAGGCGACTGGAGAGTGGGCGATCGCAGATGATTCGGGTTTGGCAGTCGATGCGCTCAAGGGTGCCCCAGGTATATATTCAGCACGCTACGGTAACTCAGATACTGAGCGGATTGAACGACTGCTGAGGGAACTCGGTGAGCAGGAGAATCGAGGAGCACAGTTTGTTTGTGTTGTGGCGATCGCACGTCCGGATGGAGCGATCGCTCTCCAAGTTGAAGGCATCTGCCGAGGAGAAATTTTACAGGCTCCTCGTGGGACTGGCGGCTTTGGTTACGATCCAATTTTCTATGTACCAGAGCAGGGTTTGACGTTTGCTGAGATGACGCCGGAGATGAAGCGGCGCTATAGTCATCGTGGCAAAGCCTTTGAAGCACTCCTACCGCAGTTAAACCAGTTAGGGTAATGCTTAGCCAGTGTTGTCGCTCACACAGATGACAAACTGGAACTGAGGCGCTAAGCCGGAGCAGCAGAGCCTCAGCCTTCCTATTTATATAAGAGAAGTGACAGGTTACACGGCTTCTAGATTCTTTTCCCCTGTCCGAATTCTAACGACCTGCTCGACGGGACTAATGAAAATCTTGCCGTCTCCAATTTCACCGGTTCTAGCAGCGGCAATGATTTTGTCTACTACCATGTCAACCTGGTTATCCTCGACGACAATTTCCACCTTGAGTTTTTGCAGGAACTCAACGGTGTACTCGGAACCACGATAGCGTTCAGTTTGGCCTTTCTGGCGTCCAAATCCCCGGACTTCGGAAACGGTCATCCCGACAATACCGGCATTGACTAGGGCGATTTTTACTTCGTCTAGCTTAAAGGGACGGATAATTGCTTCTACCTTCCTCAAGGTCTTAGCTCCTCACGAATTTTTACTATCTATCTTTCTAAAGACAGCATGACACTTTCTAGCACCGTCTAGATCGGTGTTTTGTAACTTTTAATACATTTATGCCTTAAGTGAGTACCTTAGTAGCTTATTCGTTTTCTGGAGGAAAGAGGCAGGGTGGCAGAGGACTTAGCGAATTATCCTATCTTGTGGGGCAGGCGTCTCGCCTGCTAAATCAGGGCGGGCAAGATGCGGCTAATTCGTTTTCCCGAAACCCTCCCGGAGTTTAAACTCCGGGCTAATAGCTCAAGTCCATTGAAATGGACTGAAATCCTTTGCAAGTCAGCATTTAGTCCTCTTAAGAGGGCTTTCGCTATGAGCTAAGGAATTAATAATACTGTTGGTCAATTAACGAGAGGCCAGACTCCTCCTTACCCATTAAGTGATGTAGGGGCGAAGCATTTGGGCGGCTATCTATCGGGTAATCCTGTCATATTTATTTCCAAATGCTTCGCCCAGAGCGGGGAGGGCGAAGCATTCGGATAGAAAAATCTTGGTTAAACTACAAAATTGATTGCTCGAATGCTTCGCCCCTACAAAATTTCTAAGAGTCTGGCTGGAGTTTGAGAAGGCGGTTGAGGAGTGCGATCGCATCAGCTAAGCTAAGGCGTTAGAGCTTTGTCTAACACACGGCGCAGATGCTTCTGTAGTTCAGCCTCAGCACCAGGATAGGCAGGAAGAGCCTCGATTTCTTTCCTGGAATAGGAGTGGAAGGAACCAGGGTAAAGAATTGCAGCGTAGCACACTACTTGTCTGCCTTCGCTGTTTTGGATGGCATCGTGGTAGGTGTGCATTTTCTGAATGTCTGCTGGCTTTGGCTTTCCTTCTTTGTCTATGTTTTCCTCTCGTTCACTATCCAGCTTATATTTGGGATCGAATAGGTACACTTGCTGAGAGCCATCAGCTTGCTGAATCTCTACTGCTACATCAGGGCGCAGTCTAACGCTAGCGCTGTGGAGTTCACCATCCTTCCCATAAGTTCGTTCAGGAATTAGCTGAACCCTCGTCTTGTGCTGAGGGTGAATTAAAGTTACTGCTGGTTGATTATTTGGTAGAACTCGGACATAGATTCCGCTTTTATCTCTACCCACCAAGCATTGATTTTCTACTTGATATCCTTTCTTGCCAGCCACTTCCAGCAGCGTTTCAATTACCCATAGAGTGCCCCAAACCTGATAGAGGTGGTATAACTTCTCCAAAGGTGCATCAAGGTTTGACTCCTCCAATCGCACGGTAGGACTCCTGATAAATTCAAGATACCCCTCTAAAGCGGCATGGTAAGGTGGACGCTTTAAGAGAACCATCGTGATTTGATTGGGCTGCTGTTTAAGCTGACTTACCTGGTCTAGAAAAGCTGCCTGCTGTCGAGCCTTTTTCAGTTGTTCAATGAGTGATCGCACCTCATTGAGTGGCTTACCTTTCCGGTCAGCATCAAAGGCGTACTGAATTCGTCGAAGCCTCTGATTGACCAGCTCGAAAAACAAGTTAACTAACTGGTTTTCGTAAACATCAACCGTGTGTTCTACTCGTACATCGGGCACGCGAATGGGTCGCCCACTAGCATCTAGGTTATGACCTCGACAAAAAGCTCGAACTAACCCACTAGGTGAAGGTCTACGGACTTGCTCTTGCCGAACCCAAATCTCATGGGTTTTTAGAATTTTGTGAGGGTCGTGAGCGAGTGAACGCAAAATCTCAGTTAGCCCAGGTCGTTTATTTGTGCCTTCGACCGCTCGACACAGGCGAACCATTTCCTGAGCCAAAGTAGTTTCGCCGAGTTTTGGCAGTTTGAGACCAGCTAAAGCCCCAGTACGTTGTAGAGCTATTGCTACTGAGGTTGGAAGTCGAGTATCCAAATCCTCTAGCATGTGAGCAAAAGCTTCACGGCTAATCTTCAGAGGCCAAACGGTTACAATCTGCTCCTCAACCTCACCCTGATACTCAAGTCGCAGTTGATAGTAACCGGGATTTGAGCGAGGCCAATCAGTTAGAATCCGCTCCTTTCCTGTGATTTCTTGTAGGAAGATGCGGAGTCGAGTGCCTTGTCGCCAAAGCTGTACTTCTTTCCTCTGCTCTATAGGCACTCGAACTTCCAGCAAAGCAGGCTGTCACTCTACTGGAGCCTCTAGTGTATCGCCTTCACGGTTGAGAAAGCTTAGTTTAGAAGTAGGAAGTAAATCCATGCTGATTGAATGTCTCAAGCATCTTAGTAGCTTTTTTGTGGCTTAGGGGGAACTCCTGATCATTAACAATATCTATGAAGGCTTTGAGGGCTACCCCAACCCTATCATCGGCACCTTTAAGTTTAGGCAGAATCTTCTGCAAAAGCTGTTCATCTAAGGCATTTTGCCAAGGCACGTCCAACGCTTCAGCTTCTTTCACATAAGTCTTGATTTCATCTAGAACACGAAAAGCAAAGGGGGCAACAGCGTGTACTTCATCCCAAAATTGCATCAGGATTTCACGATAGGAAACTTCACCCAAATGCTCGTATAAATCCTGACGAGGGGCTTCAAGCTCAATGAGTTGCGCTCGATCATAAACCTTGTCAGCAAAGCTGTGAGTTGTTTCGTCTACGTTGACTGTACCAATGAAGTAGAGGTTTGGGGGAAGTAAGACTTTTTTCTCGGATGCAAGCTGAATTTGGGCTACTCCTTCGCGCATCCGCACTTCCATTGCAGAGAGGAATTTCGCGAAATAATACTCCACCCGTGCTAGGTTCATCTCGTCCAAGACTAGGTGGTAATGTCGGGCATTATCTCCGGCTTGTTTATACTCTTCGGCGGCTTCTTCTAAGAAGCAACTGAAGGCGGTATGGTAATACTCTTTGTCGATAGGGTTGAAGTAGCCTAGCAAGTCCTCGTTAGTTGTCCAGTTAGGAGCCACAGGTACTGGAAGGTCCTTAGCCTTCACGGCCTCAGCATAGGCTTTAGTGAGCCAAGTCTTGCCTATACCACTAATTCCAGAGAGAATTACGAATTTTCTAGTCTTGAGAGCTAAGTGATAGCGGCGCAGAGTACCCTCATCAATACGCAAACCTTTAGCTCGGATATCTTGATAAATTTTTTCAAAGGAAAGTTCAGTTTCAAGTTTGAATGCTGATGGACTCAAGAACTTTCTTCCCTTTAACGTTATTTCCAAAAAATTGAATTGTTTAAGATATCCCTCCTTTTTCAAGTCACTGATGCATTTCCGAACAGTTGATTTATCACTTTCTGTGAGTTTATAGACGTTTATTTGCTGTTCTATATCGCTATAAATATCTTCTCTATTAAGAGAACCTCATTTTTTATTGATGATTTCGATAATAATTTTTTTAATTTGTAGGTTATTAGAGCTAACTTTAGTAGCAGTTTGTTCTTTTTTGTTTGGATCATTCATTGATGGCCAATTCATTAAACGTAGAGTTATGTGATACCGCTTACTTCACTGTATTAAAAGCGCTCATCTAACTTGATTACTAAGTCACTACTATTTGAAGCCCGATCGCACTGTTCAATTCCAAGCCTAAATTCCATCTGCTTCTTCTCGTAGCGTAGCCAATGCCAGCACTAGCAGCAAAGGCGCGATCGCTCTTTCTAAGCCACCATTACTTGAGATGGCGTTTCAAGTAGCGTAGCCTATGCTAGCTAGCAACTTGTGGTATGGAGCAGTGTATGTATCAGGATTGGAATGCCGGAGAACCCTTGCCGAGGGTGCAGGATGCTGAGATAGATTCTCGTAAATTCGAGCAATACTCGATGAATCCAACAAATCCTGCCAACTAGGGAAAGTGGATGGCATTTGCGGCAATTGGATACGATGTGGAAAACCCCCAGAGTCGTAGCGCTGCGGCACAAGATGTAATTAATCAGCTACGTCAAGGTCTTGTTAATGCACCAGCCACCCAAAGTCAGAGTAGTATCTATGGTCTACGATTCCAGGTACGAGTGCGGATTCAGGGAGTAAACGGAAGGGAAGGAACCCTCGTTACAACTTGGCAGATTGACAATGACAGAGATGTCCCCAGGCTGATTACAAACTGGCTCGAAGTATACCAATGACAGGAGGAAAGAAGTGAAAGTCAGCCTATACGATCAGATCAAAACATTAGTGGATGTCCAAGGCGATTTCTCTACTCACGAAACGCCTGACAACGATAATCGCGTCATCCCCAAAGGGGCACTGGGAACAGTTGTGGAATGCTATGAAAACCCGGAAGGTTACGCGGTGGATATCGCTATTCCCGACGAAAGGCTAGTTGGAGGCTTTTTCTACACAAACGTTATCCTTAGCCCTGATCAATTCGAGGTTGTAAGTACCGAAATAGCTAATGTTAGCTAACTCGACTACTAACTGATTGGTGTTGAAATGCGATCGCTCTTTCTCTTCACAATGGCTCTTAATGTAGCGTAGCCAACAGGAAAGCTGTTAGGTCTGCGATCGCATTCCTCAATCCCAACCCTCAGCTTGCGTTTTATACTACATTAGTAATACACCAATCATTCACCCTCTCACTCCTCATCTCTATCCCTTTCCATATCTCTTCCCTCCGTGCCCTCCGCGCCTCTGTGGTTCGTTCCCTCTCAGCCCTGTGGCAAAATTTAGAAAGCTCGTCTTCATATAGTGTTCCCTGCATGACAGCAACAACTCCCACCCAGCAAACCCAATACGACCCCAAAACCACCGAATCCAAGTGGCAGAAATTCTGGGAAGAACACCAGACCTTCAAAGCCGACGCCAACCACAAAGGCGAACCCTACTCCATCGTGATTCCGCCGCCCAACGTCACCGGCAGCTTACACATGGGTCACGCCTTCGAGAGTGCCCTAATTGATACCCTCGTCCGCTACCACCGGATGAAAGGGCGCAATACCCTGTGGCTACCCGGCACCGACCACGCCAGTATTGCCGTACACACCATGCTGGAAAAGCAACTGGCAAAAGAGGGTACCAACCGCAAACAATTGGGACGCGAGAAGTTTCTCGAACGAGCTTGGCAGTGGAAAGAAGACTCAGAGGGAACAATTGTTAACCAACTGCGGCGCTTAGGTGTCTCTGCAGATTGGTCGCGGGAACGCTTCACGATGGATGAAGGCTTATCCAAAGCCGTTATAAAAGCTTTTGTCAGTCTTTATGAAGAAGGGCTAATTTACCGGGGCGAGTACTTAGTTAACTGGTGTCCTGCCACCCAATCTGCTGTCTCAGACGTAGAGGTGGAAGACCAAGAAGTTAATGGAAATCTGTGGCACTTCCGCTATCCCCTCACCGATGGCAGCGGTTCTGTGGAAGTGGCGACAACTCGACCCGAAACCATGCTGGGAGATACGGCAGTTGCTGTCAATCCTAACGATGAGCGATACAAGCATTTAATCGGCAAGACGCTAACCCTACCCATTATGGGGCGAGAAATTCCAATTATTGCCGATGAGTTAGTTGAGCCAGAATTTGGCACGGGTTGCGTGAAAGTAACACCCGCCCATGACCCGAATGACTTCCAGATGGGTCAGCGTCACAATCTGCCCTTCATCAACATCATGAATAAGGATGGCACCCTCAACGAAAATGCAGGGCCATTCCAAGGGCAAGACCGCTTTGAAGCCCGGAAGAACGTGGTGAAGCGCCTAGAAGAAGATGGCGTTTTGGTGAAGGTAGAGGATTACAAGCATACCGTGCCGTATAGCGATCGCGGCAAAGTCCCCATCGAACCCCTCCTCTCCACCCAGTGGTTTGTCAAAATTCGCCCGATGGCTGACCGGGCGTTGAACTTCCTCGACCAGAAGCATTCTCCCTTGTTCGTGCCCGAACGCTGGACGAAGGTTTACCGGGATTGGCTGGTGAAGTTGGAAGATTGGTGCATCTCCCGTCAACTGTGGTGGGGACACCAAATTCCGGCTTGGTATGGCGTGAGTGAAACAGGTGGAGAAATTACAGACAACACGCCGTTTGTTGTTGCCTCCAATGAGGAAGAGGCCAAAGAAAAGGCCATTGCACAATTTGGCGAAGATGTCAAGATAAAACAAGACCCCGATGTGCTCGATACCTGGTTCTCTTCAGGATTATGGCCTTTCTCCACAATGGGTTGGCCTGAGCAAACAGCGGACTTAAAAACCTACTATCCCACCACAACCCTGGTTACAGGATTTGACATCATCTTCTTCTGGGTTGCTCGGATGACGATGATGGGGGGACATTTCACAGGTGAGATGCCATTTAAGACAGTTTACATCCAC
>NZ_DATNPA010000035.1:0-32160 GCF_036703385.1 Allocoleopsis sp.
TGTTCGTTTCCTGAGATACTCAGGAGATACGATGAGCAAGCCTTATCCTTAATTTAAGCTTTACTCAAGCGTTTTTTTGGAAACCTTAGATTCAGAGTTTGAGATTGCCGATGCAAAATGAGGAGACTTTCACACAAGTGACCTTTCACTACCAGAGTGGTGAGACAGAGTCCTTTGATATCCCTGTAACTCCAGAAGCCTTGCAGTTGCAACTACAAGGGTTACTCAACCAACCTTGGTTAACGCTACACCTATTTGATAGTACGGTCATCATTCGTACTGCCAAAGTCGTGAAGATACAAGTGAAGCCTCCCTTACCCGAAATCCAAGGGGATGGTATTTTCACCGATGCTCAGCGCGTGACGCCACTGACTCATGGAGCCAAGCTTTAAGGATTGGGACGATTATTGCAGCGAAATTCACGTTCTAAAATCATGTCTACTGTTAGTCTAATTCGTGCTGATTCCTACGAGCGACAGCGGCTGCGTGCATCCTTAAAAACGTTGCTGGAGCCTTTGGGCGGGATGGAGGCGTTTGTCAAAAAGGGCGCTCGCGTCCTCCTGAAACCCAATCTTCTCACCGCTGGGCGTGTTGGTAAAGAATGCATCACTCGCCCCGAACTGGTTTATGCTGTGGCTCAATTGGTACAAGAGGCAGGAGGTAAACCCTTTTTGGGAGATAGTCCCGCCTTTGGGACAGCGTGGGGGGTAGCGAAAGCGAACGGCTACCTGCCACTGATGGAAGAACTTAACTTACCCATCGTCGAATTCCACGGTCAGCGGTACGAAACAGCCAGTGCTACTTTCAACCATCTGCGACTCTGCAAAGAAGCAATGGACGCGGATGTCGTGATTAACCTACCCAAGGTGAAATCTCATGCGCAGTTAACCGTCACCTTGGGTGTGAAAAACTTATTCGGCTGTGTCCCCGGCAAAATGAAAGCATGGTGGCACATGGAAGCCGGTAAGGATGAACGGCGTTTCGGGGAAATGTTGGTGGAAACAGCACGGGCGATTAATCCCGACTTGACGATTGTAGATGGTATTATCGGTCATGAAGGGAATGGGCCGAGTGGCGGTGAACCGCGATCGCTAAATGTATTGGGGGCGTCTTCCGATGTCTTTGCCCTTGATCGCTCAATGCTAGAAATCCTCAATGTTGACCCTGCCCTTGTTCCCACAGTAGCAGCCAGTCAGCGGCTGGGGCTTTGTCCAGAACTCAGGGACGTTCATTTTCCTCACCTGCAACCGATGGAACTGCAAGTGATGGACTGGAAACTCCCTGATGCTCTAATCCCGATTGATTTTGGAATGCCTCGCGTTATTAAGTCTACCTTTAGGCATATGTATATCCGCTTTATCAAAGAACCAATCAGGGATTATGCACAAAGGTAGCTTATGGGAAGTCAGTTTCTGTAAATCTTGTTACAACGTAAACTAAAAGTTGCACCCT
This sequence comes from Allocoleopsis sp., assembly GCF_036703385.1. Classification (NCBI taxonomy): domain Bacteria; kingdom Bacillati; phylum Cyanobacteriota; class Cyanophyceae; order Coleofasciculales; family Coleofasciculaceae; genus Allocoleopsis; species Allocoleopsis sp. The sequence continues at coordinate 1,453 of NZ_DATNPA010000035.1, forward strand.
AAGCTTGTACTACCCTCCGATTGCTTAATGACACCGCCCTATTGCTAGAGGCGGTTTTTCATTTCGGGAGAGTGGAATTCTTGACCATGCTTCGGCTATAGCAAGAAGAATGTAAGGTTTTAAGTGTAGGTTGAAAAGATCACCTATTCCACAAGTGAAAAATTGACCTATGAGTATATGTCTCTAGCTGTATGTCTCTAGCTGTACTTTTTTGAGATTGTTTTCTAGAAGACAATCAAAATGAAAGATATCGGTAAAATGAAGGATGAGGGTTAAAAATTACGCCCTTTTCTTTGTCCTTCATTTCGTTTGACCGACTTCCCGTCAAAAATTTTTTATGGAATCCAGTAGTCCGTCTGCCAACTCTTCTGATACTCACCCCTATAGGTGGGCAGAGTTTATGGGAGCGGTAATTGCTTTATTGACCTTGACTTTACCTCTGTTCGTCATCGCGCACTACTCTTCAAGTGGGGTTGATGTTCTGCAACAGACCACTTCCTCGCTACCAAGGCCAGAAAAGTGATGGTAAGGCTTGTTTAGATAACATAATAGCGATGAATTCCTCAAAGCAGCCCCCTTAGATAAATCCCCCAAGGGGAATAGGACTAAGACAACTTACAAGTGCTAGTGGTTAATCCCAAACTGGCTAGTTTTTTAATGCTAACGGCTTTTAGATTAGTGAGGCTCAGCCAAGTGTAAAGTTTTGAAAAAGATTAGGGGTCTGGGCGATCGCAATCTGAGCAACTACAAGCCAGTCGCACCTGTCTTCGCTTAGAATGCTACACGGGGGTTGGTCACACGCCCATTCGTGAGGTCAACTCTGGGCAAAAGAGTACTTTATTGCAAAGCACCCCCAATCTGCTGTGTCGCTATAAAAATTCTGTAATGGATTTATCACGCATTCCGGCTCAACCCAAACCAGGTCTGATCAACGTTTTAATTGAAATTCCGGCAGGGAGCAAAAATAAGTACGAGTTTGACAAAGACTTAGAAGCCTTTGCACTAGATCGCGTACTTTATGCTTCTGTGCAATATCCGTATGACTACGGCTTTGTGCCTAACACGTTAGCGGATGATGGCGATCCGCTCGATGGTATGGTATTGATGGATCAACCTACGTTTCCAGGGTGTGTCATTGCCGCACGACCGATTGGGATGCTAGAGATGATTGACGGAGGCGATCGCGATGAGAAAATTCTTTGTGTTCCTGATAAAGACCCGCGCTATACCCAAGTGAAATCTCTTCAAGACATCGCACAGCATCGATTGGATGAAATTGCTGAATTTTTCAGGACTTACAAAAACCTAGAAAAAAAAGTCACGGAAATCCTAGGCTGGAAAGATGTCGATCAAGTATCGCCGCTAGTAGAGAAGTGCATCAAAGCCGGTAGCGAGAAATGAAGAGTTCTCCACGCCAAGCCTTAAGATGGTAAGGGGTAGCGTTCTTGAGAAGGCACTGCTCGGCTAGCTACAACCTGGTGGGCAACGTTACGCGCGATCGCTCACTATCAATCCTTATCTCACCCGATACCGATCTGTGATAGAACTCACAGGTAAGCGCCCTCAAGGACGCTAAAATTAACAGACCTAACAAAAACTTCCTGATCAAGATTAAGGGTGCTAGAAAATTAAACGTAGGGGAAGTGCGAAATCTTACCGATTTTTGTACATAACTACCCTACGTGATTTCTTATCTTAGTAAATATGTGAGCTCTGCCCCTTTGACTCCAAAGCCATAGTTACCCACACAGCGATGCTCGTTCTATACTGACTCTCATAGAATGGAAATTGGCTGGTGTGAAGCGTTGCTAATCCAGGCTAACTAAAAATTGTAAACATGCCAGATTTTGAGCCAGCGGCACCAACCCCACGTATATCTAATGTTAGAGCCGATATGGGAACTGGCTCTACAGCTGATTTTGTTGTTCAATTTTGGGGCGTGCGAGATCAAATTTCCGCTCCGGGAAAAGAGACGATCCGCTATGGGGGTAATACCTCCTGTGTCGAAATGCGGGTCGCCAACAAACGCCTGATTTTTGATGGTGGTACTGGGTTGCGGCTTTTGGGTAATAATTTGCTCAAAGCTATGCCTGTGGAAGCCTACATCTTTTTTACCCATTGCCATTGGGACAGCATCCAAGGATTTCCTTTTTTTATCCCCGCCCTTCTTCCGGGCAACTGCTTTCATATTTATGGGGCAGAGGCATCTGATGGAACCTCGATGGAACAGCGCCTGACTCGCCAAATGCTCGGTCCTAATTTCCCTGTTCCGCTTCAGGTGATGCGATCAGAGCTGAAGTTCTACGAGTTGACTTCTGGCATGAAAACAGTACTTGACGACGTAACAGTTGAGACTGTCTTTCTCAACTATGCCCATAGGGCGCTGGGTTATCGAGTGACCTGGCAAGGACGCTCTGTAGTCTACGCCACTAAGCGCCGATGCTATCCAGATCTCATCGATCAACATCTGCTCCATCTAGCCCAGCAAGCGGATTTGCTCATTTTGGATGCTCCTAGTGCCATCTCAGGTTGTGACATCAAGTCTTCACCCCTTCTGTGGCAAGATAAACTCTGGCAAACTGGGATTGAAACAGCCAAGGCAGCAGGGGTAAAGCGAATTGTTATGTCTCGCTACAACCCTGACTATAACGATGACCTTCTCGATCAGTTGCAAGAACAAGTCAACTCAGTCTTTCCGAATGACCTATTCGCTCGCGAGGGAATGACTTTAGCCATAGATTAGCATGGGGCTTGACTAGTGCAAGAAGGCCGTTCGTGTAGCGTTCTCCTTCTTGAGTAGACAGGAGGCAGAAGGCAGAAAGCAGAAGGCAAGAAAGTTTGTACAGTAAGCTTTTTAACCTTTTTCAACTGGATAGTTATTTAGGCCACGCTGCAATAGTAAAACGAAGTAAGCCTGAGTACTTCACTCCATAATCCTTGTATTGGTTGACTCCCGCACAACGACAAACAACATCACATCTCTTGCGTAGCCGCTTTCGTTAACGACGGAGAATAGGGCAAAATCTCTATAAGTTTTTAACTAGGTGATGTTGCATGATGAATTCCCCTTTTGTCGTTTCTGCTGAGTACCTTAAGGAGCACCTGGATGACCCACAAGTGGTGATTGTAGATTGTCGCTTTGCTCTGAGTGATCCAAACGCGGGGTATCAGCAGTATCGAGTCAGCCATATTCCTGGGGCTCACTATCTAGATTTGAATAAAGACCTGTCGGCACCCGTAGGGCGTCATGGCGGGCGTCATCCTTTACCAGATACCGACTCCTTAGCCCAAAAATTAGCCGCCATCGGCGTAACGTTTCAAGAGACGCGGGTGGTTGCTTACGATGATTCTCGCTTGGGTTTTGCTGCTCGTCTTTGGTGGCTGCTACGTTATATGGGGCATGACCAAGTAGCCTTGCTGAATGGAGGCTGGGCGGCATGGCAAGCGGCAGGGTACCCGGTTACAGACGTTTTCGTTTTACCCCCGACACCTCAATCAGGGACGTTTGTACCCCAATTACGCTCGGATTGGTGGGTGGATATTGACACGCTCAAACAGCGTAAAGACGTGGCGGGCGTGGTCGTGGTAGATTCGCGGGAGAGCGATCGCTATTTAGGCAAACGAGAACCGATTGACCCCCTAGCAGGCCATATTCCAGGCGCTGTTAATTACCCTTGGCAAGAGGTTACTGATGCCCAAGGTTATGTGCATCCCATTGCTCAACAACAGCGATGGGTTGATGTCACTGAAGAAGCAGAGGTTATTGTTTATTGTGGTTCTGGAGTTACCGCCTGCGTCAACCTCCTGTCCCTAGAAGTAGCAGGGATTCACTCAGCCAAGCTCTATGTAGGTGGTTGGAGTGATTGGTGTTCTTACCTAACTCCTCCAGACCGCTCTCAATCCGGTGATTGACTGCATCCCTAAGTTGGGGCTCGTCCTCTGTTGTTTCTACAGATTTGAAGGGGAATATCCAGCCGGAAATTTTTTGATCAATCTCATATCGCGCTTTGTTGCTGAGGAGAGTCCACCCAGAACTACAATTTAAATGTAGATTTGATAAAGTACTTCCGCAGCAGATTTCACTGTGTGCTGCCCAAATATAGTTAAGTTCAAGTTATCCTATTAGCGAAGCACACCTTTAGGTTTATCGCCTGGAAGTGATTTTAAAGGAGGAGTTGGAAAAATGAAGCAAGAAGAAGGAGAAACCTTTAGAACTTATCCCTGTATCGTAAATATTAGCAAATGATTAAATAAAAATTGCTAAAATAAGAAGTTCAATTAAATTCACTAGAACTATTAGGTCTTAGTTTATATGCCATGTGCCATGAACCGTCTGTCTATTTTTGTAGACGGGAACAATATGTTCTACGCTCAACAAAAAAACGGCTGGTTTTTCGATCCAAGAAGGGTATTAGATTACTTTAAAGGTGAGCCAAATATAAGTCTAGTCAACGCCTTCTGGTATACCGGCTTAAAAGATCCTCAAGATCAACGAGGATTTCGAGATGCCTTAATCAGCCTGGGTTACACTGTCCGGACAAAAATCCTCAAAGAATATTACGATGATAATTCGGGTCGCTATTCTCAAAAAGCTAACTTAGATATAGAAATTGTAGTTGATATGTTTAATACAGTAGATCAGTACGATAAGGTGATTCTTTTTAGTGGAGATGGAGATTTTGAACGAGCAATCGAATTACTACGCTCTAAAAATACGCATATTACGGTAGTCTCAACAGAAGGGATGATTGCCAGAGAATTAAGAAATGCAACTGATCGTTACATAGACTTAAATGAAATACGTGATCGGATTGAGAAAATTGACTATTAATTATAATTGAGTAAAAAATAACCCGTATCTTATATAGATTGAGGACGAGCAACTCTCGAATGTCGCCAAACCCAGCTATGAACAAGCAACTGCAACCAGACCGCATCATTATCTTTGACACCACGCTCCGGGATGGGGAACAGTGCCCCGGAGCCACCCTGAATGTAGACGAGAAGCTGGTGATTGCGCGGCAACTGGCTCGTCTGGGCGTTGATGTGATTGAGGCGGGTTTCGCTTTTGCTAGCCCAGGAGATTTTGAAGCGATTGATAAGATTGCCAAAGCCGTGGGGACAGAAGATGGCCCCGTTATCTGTAGTCTGGCTAGAGCGATCAAAGCCGATATCGAAGCCGCCGCTGAAGCGATAAAACCAGCCGCTAAGGGACGAATTCATACCTTTATTTCGACCTCAGACATTCACCTGGAATACCAACTCAAGAAATCTAGAGCTGAGGTACTAGCGATCGCTGAGGAAATGGTTGCGTATGCCAAAACCTTCGTGGACGATGTGGAATTCTCAACAATGGATGCCACTCGTACCGATCCAGAGTACCTCTACCAAATCCTAGAACACGCGATCGCAGCCGGTGCCACCACCATCAACATTCCCGATACGGTGGGGTACACCACCCCCAGCGAATTCGGGGCGCTGATTAAGGGCATCAAAGACAACGTCCCCAACATTGATCAGGCAATTATTTCCGTCCACGGTCACAACGATATCGGCTTGGCCGTAGCCAACTTCCTGGAAGCTGTAAAAAATGGGGCACGGCAGCTGGAATGCGCGATCAACGGCATCGGTGAGCGAGCTGGCAATACAGCCCTAGAAGAGGTTGTGATGGCGCTCCACGTCCGGCGGCAGTATTACAATCCTTTTATGGGACGCCCTGTAGAGTCGGAAGAACCCCTGACGAATATTGATACACGGCAGATTTATAAGACATCTCGCTTGGTGTCCAACCTCACCGGAATGTTGGTACAGCCGAACAAAGCCATCGTTGGAGCAAATGCCTTTGCTCACGAGTCAGGGATTCACCAAGATGGCATCCTCAAGAACAAGCTGACTTACGAAATCATGGATGCCCAATCCATTGGTTTGACAGAAAATCAAATTGTGCTGGGCAAACACTCCGGGCGCAATGCCTTCCGCACTCGCTTGCGGGAACTGGGGTTTGAGCTGTCGGAAACCGAGTTGAATAAGGCATTTATCCGCTTCAAAGAACTGGCAGATAAGAAAAAAGAAATTTCTGACTGGGATTTGGAAGCGATCGCTAATGATGAAACCCAACAAACTCCAGAACTATTCCGCCTAGAGTTGGTACAGGTATCCTGTGGCAATCAGGCTCGTCCTACCGCCACCGTATGCCTGACAAACCCGGCGGGTGAAGAACTCATGGATGCGGCGATCGGTACGGGGCCGGTGGATGCGGTATACAAGGCGATCAATCGAGTGGTGAACGTCCCCAACGAGCTGATTGAGTTCTCTGTCCAGTCCGTAACCAAGGGAATTGATGCGATGGGGGAAGTGACCATTCGGTTGCGGTACGATAAGCGGGTATTTTCCGGTCATGCTGCCAATACCGACATCATTGTTGCCTCCGCTCAAGCCTATGTGAACGCCCTGAATCGGCTGTACGGGTCGTTGCAGGGTGACCAGACGCGACGGCTCGGGCGCGACGAAAGCCGCGTGACTGAATCGGACAGAACAGAGGAATCGGTTGTTGTTCAGGGTTCAAGGGAAAAAGCCTGAGACTATGCCAAATCGCCGATTGCGCCTAGAAGTTCGCCAAAAACTTCTAGTTGATGCTGGCCTGCTAGCGTTGCTAGCGCTAATAATCGGAATCGTCACCTGGGTTTACATCTCCAGTGAACGCAATTTTCACTGGTGGATTGACTGGTATGCGCGAACCCTGGAAATCGTCAACGCGTTTCGCGAATCCCCCTCTCAGGCGATAGAACTGGTTCAACGCTCTCTGATTGCCGAACGCAATCGACTCTACACGCTGCCGTTGATTCCATTCTTTTTGGTCTTCGGCAGCTCCCGCCTGGTCTACGAACTGAGTCTAGCGCTAGTCTATCTGCTGCCCTTTGCCCTCGTGATGGGAGCGATAGCTACGCAGCTGATTCGGGTACACTCACGCCCGGTTTTTTGGGCAACGGCTTTTTTGACCTTACTCATTCCCGTTAGCTGGATACCTACATTTATGGGCATTCCAGACACGGGAGGAGCGGTTTTCATCGGTCTGGCGATGTTTGTTTACTTGCAGGATGTCAGACTCAAGCAGTGGTGGAGAATTCCTCTGATCGGATTCTTGATTGGCTCGGCAATTCTCTTACGCCGTCCTTTTATCTACGCGGGTGCTACCTTTCTCGGTGCCCTCGCCCTACAAGCCTTGATTAGTTTCATCGCTGAGGTGCGAACACAGCCAATCAAGGCAGAGAGAGAAAAACAGACAAAATCGGGCAGTGGGAACGATTTTAAGCTCGTCAACCGCCTCACCCTACCCTTCGGGCGGCTGCGATCGCTCCTTGGGGCGGTGGGTTCCAAGCCATCGCGGACGCGGCGTACAGAGTTGAGCGACTATCGCGTTGTCTCGGTTTCAACCTACTTAGCTGCGATCGCTCCTTGGGCATGGTTCAGAGAACCTACCACACCGAGTTGGGAAAATCCCCATGCAATGGCGTGGCGGAATTTGCTCTTCGCCTGTGTGCGGATCGCTCTGATTGGAGCCACGGCGCTTGCAACCTTATGGATTGTCGCACCACAGTTTACTTATGCCGCTCTAACGACGGATTACAAAAACCTCTATACCTCTTGGACTTTACCCTTCAGAGACATTTTCAACTTATACGCCTCGTTTTATGGCTGGGGAACCTGGCTGCTGGTGCTGCTGGGGTTTTCGGCGGCGATTGTCACCCGTGCCTTACCGTTACCAGCTGTTAGCTTTGTTGGGTTATCCGGTATCTTGTCTCTGGTAGTATGGCTCGTTGTCCTACGCTACGGCAACATCTTTTACTCGGTACAAGTGACACCGTTAGTGGTGATCGGGTTGGTTGCCCTGATCTGGACAACTTGGAGCAGGCTGCGAGGAAAAGTGCGAGTACTCATGCTGGGGGTGGTTGGCGGCTATTTAGTGGTTAACTTTATCGTTGGATTGGCTCCATTGGGGACGATGAGTCGTGCCTTTCATCCCTTGTTTGCCCTTAACATGCCTCCCGTCGTGCGTACAGACTACGATGAAGTCGTCCGCCTGGTGAACTACCTGCGTCAACTCACGCCTGAGGGAGAGCCGATTTTAGTGGTTGGTTGTCAACGTCTGCAACTCACTAGCAGTATGGTGCGATCGGCTGAGTACCTCCTTTATCCAAGAGACGATAGGGCTTTAAACGTCCTGACAACACCTGAAGTGGACTCTCGCGATTCTTATCCCTTGGATGAAATGCTGGAGGCACAGTATGTCGTTGTTCCCAGCCGACTGGCAGAGTATTCCAGTGACCCCGCTCAAAATCCTGCGGTTGGGGAATGGGTACCCAAGAAGGAAAACGATGTCGTCAATGTAGTGTTTGATGCCTTTACTCAACATGAGGAGTTTGCCCAAGACTTCAAACGCCTCCCCGCACAGTTCCAGTTTGAGAACGGAGTTGTTGTTAGTATTTACCAGCGACTTCGCCCCACGGCTCTCTCGACAGCCGTGCGGACACTGTACGCCATGCAGCAGAAAATTGGTGAACGACCCGGTTCGCAGGGGAATTGGATTGTCCTGAGTCAGTGGTTACGCAACACAAGGGTAAGTCAAAACTCAGGGAATACGTATAAGGTCGTTGCTTTTCGTCGCGATCGCCTTTGGGGGAAAGAGGAGGGAGCTTATAGCCTGTTTGACTCTACTCCATTAGTCCAGGCGCTTGGCTTGCAGTCGCCCTTGGGGAATGAATCCAGGAGTCTATCGCCGTCAGAACTGTCGCAAGAGCACGTACAAAACACAGGCGATCATTCGCTCCAAGGTAGCTTTGCTTCTAGCGTAGCGCCACCTCAGGAACGAGGGAGAATCACGTTGGACGCACCAGCCTCACCCTCCTTAGATTTGCCCAAACTACGTCTTGTCAAAGCGCTGAGAAACCAGGGATTAGAACAGCCAAATAGCTTTATGCGATTGCGCGCAGCGCAGCGCCAAAGGCGATCGCAAAAGCCAACTGAAGACCGTACTCAGCAGCTAGGAACCTCCTTACTTTATCTCGATTCAGTGACAGACCGAGCTAAAGTTACTGGCGTAATCAATTACCTTGATCGAGCCTGTGTTGGATCATCTGTACGAGTGGCAATGCTCGATGCGGAAGGCCAAATCGTTAGCTCAACAGAAGATACCTATAGTCATACGCTTAAAAAAGTTACCCCCTTTGAGCTATCAATTCAGGGTCAAAATTCAGCCTATCTGCTACTTAATATACTGAACTACGATCAAAATGATTTAGTGAACTCATGCACTCTTCAAATCGAAGCCCTTACCGTATCGACTCAAACCCAGCTCAATGAATAATGATTCATTTTTTACCTGAAATTTATCGTTTATCCTTGTAAAATCATTTAGCAAAAGTGTACCGACAATAAAATGTTAGACGAAACCTTGGAAAAAGAGCGACGCTTCCATGATAATTGGGCTGCCGCTATTGATGTAGATGGAATTCGGGTAGCCGACTATTTTGAAGCCTGCACAGCTCCAGAAAACCGATTTATTCTACGACAGATGGGAGACATCCGAGGTAAGCTGCTTTTAGACTTGGGGTGTGGTGCTGGTGAAAATAGCGTCTATTTTGCTAAGAGAGGAGCGCGTTGTGTCGCAACCGACTATTCACCAGGAATGGTGGACGTGGCGCTCAAGTTAGCTGCGGCTAATGAAGTTAAGATTGAAGGATGCACAGCAAATGCAATGGCGCTGGATTTTCCAGATAATACCTTTGATTTAGTTTATGCTTCCAATTTATTGCATCATATCCCAGACCCCAAAATCGCTTTGAAAGAAATGCACCGAGTCCTCAAACCCGGTGGAAAAGCGTGTTTTTGGGACCCACTAATGCACAATCCAGTGATTAATATCTATCGACGCATGGCTACTGAAGTGCGAACAGAAGATGAAATGCCGTTGGATATTAATATCGTTAATTACATCAAATCGATATTTTCAGAGACCGCTTACGATACATTTTGGATAGCAACGCTTTGGATTTTCCTGCGATTTTATTTGATTGAAAAAATTGACCCCAATCAGGAACGGTACTGGAAGAAAATTATTATTGAGCAGGAACGATTAGGCTCAACTTATAGGCGTTTGGAAAAGTTAGATGGGTTTTTAAAGAATTTTCCATTGATGAAACGCTTGGCTTGGAATATCGCTGTTGTAGCCACTAAATAACTACAGTGATTTTTAGATCGGTTGAATGCATGTTTTTGTAGGGGCATGATGTTAGCCATCGGTGCCAATTTAAGCCCAAGGAAGCAGGTTCAGTAATCAAAACTAGGGGTAGAGGCGTTAGCGAAGCGAGGTGTTAGCCTGGAACGAGCGTCAGCATTTGGGCGATATTTTATCGCTCAAACCCTAGTTTTTTGTCCAAATGCTTTGTTCCTCTAAGGGGAAAAACTATTTCTGTACCGATGCTCTAGCGACTGGAAGTCGCGGCGATAAAAAACCAAGTCCGCCTGCCCGGACTAACGAAAAATTAAATCTTATGAAACCCGCGCAGGCGGGTGTAAGTTTGTGTAGCTGCGGTTAAAACCGCCTAGCTGACTTCGTGATCCTGAACTAGGTTATTTTTATTAAAGGTAGAAAAAAATAGCTTGCTCTATTAGGAAAATATTCTTTATTGACTACAGCCAAATTGAGGCATGTGAGGTTAGAATCGTGTTCGTTTATCCCACGATTGGCGTTATATGTCTAGAGGCTCAAGAGAACAGGAAGTACTCAAGAATAAGTTTGGAACAATTACAGACAAGCGGGTTATATTCTTGAGTAAGAGAGATTTATTTAACAGTGGCTCTCAAGAAGAGATGCCCCTAATGCAGGTTGTTTCTGTTCGTTTTTATCAGCAGAAGTCTCTTGTGGCTATTATTGCAGGTAGCATTGGCATAGTGTTGCCCCTCGTAGTTGTGTCTCTCCTACCCGGTAACTTAATTGCACTCATGATAGGAGCTATCATTATAGGCCTGTGTCTTTGCATCGCTTACATTGGTATTGCAGGCTTTCCCACAGTAACCGTCACCACAGCTGGAGGTAAAACCACTCAAGCGAGGGGTTGGCCTAAGGATAAAAGTGAAGCGAAGGCGTTTGCACTCGTCCTACGTGAAAAAACCGGTGCTTAGAGAAGGATGTAACTCCTCTGTGCGGCATCAACTGATCTAGTGCTTTCTACAACTGCTTAATACCATCTTTTTTAGAAAGATTGACGTAGCCAAGACAACAGCAGTTACTCTTCTGTCACTGGCTGTATGTTTTATTGGTCTGATAGATGGAGATTTACAGGCGATCGCTCCAGCCTACTTGATGTGCGTTAGGGAATTGTAAGTCGGCTATTTTAAGCCTCGCTTGTTAAAAGTCAGGGTATTTACGGAGATGTTAGAGATTAGTTTCTAAATTTCGGTATCTTCTCGGATTTAAAATGAATTAAAAAAGTTTAGGCTTAATTCAGTATTTGGTTTAATTATAGACTTTCAAAGTAATGTCAAGGTTGCTTTTATCCCTCTTGGTTCTATTGACTCAGGTCAAGTGTACGTTGAGGCTCGTCCTGAAGGTGAATAGGGTATCTGGAGAATTACGTGCATCGACGCGATAAAAAGCTAAAAATTTCCTAGCTAACCTTTCTATATTTAACAACTCAGAATCAGGTTTAAGCATCTACTACCCATCATGAACACTTCTGAAACAACATCCTGGAACGAGGTTCGCGCCGCCTTCAAAAACATCTGGGGATATGAGGATTTTCGATCGCCCCAAGGTCAAATTATTCAGAGCCTATTAGAAAAGCGAGATGCGCTCATTGTCCTGCCCACAGGTGGGGGGAAGTCGATTTGCTTTCAACTCCCAGCACTCCTACAAACCGGATTAACGCTTGTCGTCTCTCCCCTTGTTGCACTGATGGAAAATCAGGTGCAGGAATTACGTCAGCTGAAATTACCCGCAGCCCTTTTGCACAGTGAACTGCCAACCTACCAACGACGGCAAACCCTTCAAGCTTTGGAACGTCAGCAGTTACGATTACTCTACCTCTCACCGGAAACTCTACTGAGTCCGCCTGTTTGGGAACGGTTGTGTCAGCCGCAACTAAAGATTAATGGTCTGATTCTGGATGAGGCACACTGTCTGGTGCAATGGGGGGATACGTTTCGACCCGCTTATCGGCGTTTGGGTGCGGTACGACCAGCCTTACTCAAATGTAAGCCAGCAGGGACAAAAATCAGTATTGCCGCTTTTACTGCAACGGCTGACCCCATCGCCCAACAAACCATCCAAAATGTCTTACAACTGCAACAGCCCAATTCCTTTTTAATTAGTCCCTATCGCCCAAATCTCAGCCTCAAAGTTCACATCGTCTGGACTCCGAGAGGACGCCGCCAACAGCTGTTGAAATTTATCCAAGCCCGATCGCAACAAACTGGGTTAGTCTATGTTCGTTCCCGACGCGAGAGTGAAGAGTTAGCCGAGTGGCTGGGTTCGTTGGGTTATGCAACTGCCGCTTACCACGCGGGATTGAGTCCAGAAGAACGTCGCGCCATTGAAACGAGTTGGCTGAGTGGAAGAAGCCAGTTTGTAGTTTGCACTTGCGCGTTTGGAATGGGTATTAATAAGCCCGATGTTAGATGGGTGGTGCATTATCAAGTCCCTCAGCTGTTATCCGAGTATATCCAGGAAGTCGGTCGAGGTGGGCGGGATGGCAAGCCTTCTGATGCCCTGACGTTGATGAGTGAGCCAACGGGGTGGTTAAATCCAGAGGATAAGCAGCGATCGCAATTTTTTGTGGATAAGTTGCGATCGCAATACCAAGAGGCCCAGCAGTTGGTGAAAAAAATACCACCTCAGGGAGAAGTTGCAACGATAGCCAAGCAATATCGAGACGGTGCAATCGCTCTCGCCCTGCTCCACAGTGTGGGTCAACTACAATGGCAAGACCCCTTTCACTATCGCAAGCACTCTTCAGGAACGTCTCAAACCCTTGCCCAGTTGAGTGCTACACAGGAGAAGGTTCAAAAGCAGATGAATCAATACTTAAATACCCGTGAGTGTCGTTGGCAATTTTTGTTAAAGGCGTTTGGTTTTACTCAGGAGGCGACTGGGTTTCGATGCGGAAATTGTGATAATTGTTCTCGATGCTAGAGCATCAGTCCAGTAACCAAAATTACGGGTAGGGGCGAAGCATTCGGACAAAAAATCTAGGGTTTGAGCGATAAATTGTCCTCCGAATGCTTCGCCTCTCCAGAGGCAAGGAATTAACTTCCTAAACCACGCTTACCATTGGGGAGTACTGTAGTCCAATTCTTCTTAACTAAAGCCAATTGTGCTTCACTAATTGTGGCATTAGAGAGATTAGCGCCACATAGATTGGCTCCTTTTAGATTGGCATTGGAGAGATTAGCGCCACATAGATTAGCTTCTTTTAGGTTGGTATTGGAGAGATAGGCAAAACGCAGATCAGCACCTTGCAAGTCCGCTCCTGACAAATCGGCATTACTAAAGGAAGCACCACCCAATTTAGCCATGCGCAAATTCGCATGGCTCAGGTTTGCTTGACCAAAATAGGCATCCGATAAATCGGCATCCTGAAAATTGGTTTTTGCCAACTTAGAGCTGTAAAAAAGTGATCCAGATAAGTTGGCATTTTGAAGATGCAACCCGCTCATATTCTTAAAAGCAAAGTTTCTCTCGCCGTTATTATAAGCTTCTAAAAGTAAATGAGTCTTGGCACCTAACAAGTCAATTGCATTCACAACCTCCTGAGCCGACTGATAGCGATAACGCACAGAAGGCTCCAGCATTTTATTCAAGACTTCAGTAAAATGATCACTAATCTGAACGTATGGCTGCCAAACCATTTGACAAGTTGACGGGTCGTAAGGAAAGTTTGTTGGTAATTTACCCGTCAATAAATAAATGCAAGTGACGCCGAGTGCATAGATATCACTCGCAAAAACGGGTCGCATGGCTATCTGCTCTGGAGGTGCAAAGCCTTGGGTGCCTATGGAGGTATCTGTCCAAGTCGTTTGCTCAGAACTACTTTCGGGATCGTCCTGGCAGCTTTTAACCGCACCAAAGTCAATCAAAATAAGTTGTCCGTCTTGTTGGCGACGAATGATGTTAGTGGGTTTAATATCTCGGTGGATGAGCTTCTGGCTATGAATAAATTCGAGTAGCGGTAGGATTTCACACAAGAATTGCTTTACCCCAGCTTCGCCCATCGAACCGGATTGTTTAATTTCCTGGCGTAGGGTCGAGCCCTTGATGTACTGCTGTACGAAGTAAGGTGGCTGAGCATCTTCACAGTATTCCAACAGCTGTGGCACTTGGAGATGATTGCCAATGTGCTGTAGAGTTTCGGCTTCTCGCTTAAACAGCACCTGTGCCGTTTCTATAATGTGTGATTCACTGGTTGTCGGACGAAGTTGCTTGATCACACAATGTGGATGACTAGGCACAGACTCATCCTGAGCTAAAAACGTGACGCTAAATCTACCCCGCCCCATTACCTTGAGTACACGATAGCGATCACCGAAGGCACTGCGCTCCGCGCAATCGCGCAGTAACAGTTCAAAACGACAATCTGGACAGCTATTAGTGTGCATGGGATTTTTAGGATGAGGACAGTGAGGATTTATGCAGTAGCTCCGAAAAGCATTACTGATTCAACGTTTCCCCTGCCGCGACTATAGCTTTTGTACTAAGCACTCGGCTTATACACAATCGCTTGGGTTAGAAATGCACCACCAAAGATATTTCCCTTCTAGCAAGCCTTCGCCAAAAATTTACTGTGGAACTAGAAGAGCTTATTGTTCACCAGCTACTAAGGTGTCAATGACTCAATATATTATCGATAGCAACCTAATCTTTGTAAAGTTTTGGTTAAGGTAACTTCATTTTATATGAAGCCTTGATGAAGAATAGTATTTTTAGGTTTTTGGGCGGGTTGAGACTGGGTTGTTGCCACAATTTCAGGGCTGATGATTGGCTAAAAGTGGATAGTAACTAGCCAAGCATCATAACATCCTCCTCTGTATACATTATCGTAGGCTAGTGTTTTCCCTCCTTCTGTCAAAAGGAGGGAATTTAGCAACAGGCTATCTCTTTGTTGCCTTGACGTCTCCTGTGATTGTGAGGTGCAAGAACAACTAGATCGGGTGCCCTTACCGTTTTTTATCCCGATCACGGCGACGGCGATCGCGCCATTCTGCCACCGTCAAGTACAGGACGCCCCCACTGACTAAGGCTAATAGTCCTAGGGCAGCGAAGAATAGAACCGTTACAAAAGGACTTTCCACAATGCCTCTAAAAACCGTTGCGACCCCAAACGACCATTGCAATTGACCACGTGAACAGCACTAGTACTGAAACCCAACCCAATGACAAAATATCCATAGCGATATATAAAACTACACAATGACTCTAAGGCTTATGATAATTCAATTTGAACCCTCTTTAACTTCAGACAAAAATTGTGGACAACTCTTCTGAGCTGATGGCTGAGCGCATTGAATCTTTGAAAACCGGAGCCTTGGCGGCTTTTTCGTTTACACTGGCTTACAGCCTTACACTGGCGGGCAACAGTTTGGTGCTAGCGGAGCAATTTAAGACGCTTACCGCCTTGCAAATAACCACTGATCTCGATCTGGTAGTTAGGGTGGCCGTTGCCTGGTTAAGTGGCTTCCTGTTTGGTGTTACTTACCGTTATGTGATTCGAGAGGATAAAAATCCTCATCTCAAGGAGGGAGCGGTGTTAGCCTTTGGCTTAGTGCGCGGATTAGCCTCTGTCGAGGGACAGCCGAACTGGACTGACGCTTTCGGGTTGTTGGGTGTCCTCACTATGGAGAGTGTTATATGTTTTGCGATCGCCCGTTTCACTCTTGATTGGGCGCTCCAGCGCCATTGGATCAAACCTTTCAAGTCAACGCCTGTTTTTTAATCTTCGGCTGACCCCAATCTGGTTTCGGTGAACGACTAAAGGTTCTCCATCAACATTAGGAATAGTTGTTGAAAGCTAGCGCATTAAACAAAGCACTTATGCAGAGACCCATGATTATGAGCACAAGTATGTCTATCATAGATAACCCCATCTTTGTGTCAATGACACAATCATAACTTAATAATTTATTTAAAAATAAAATTCACTAGAAAATAGGGCTCTGGGGCTATCCTTCGCCATCTCTTTGTGGATGGGGCTGTTTACTGAACTCAGTTGGTGAATATTCTCTAATCCTTGATTCAATCCAATCAGTAGAAGAGAGGTTTGAAGAGAGGTCTGCGTGTAGTCTATCCATTGGAAAACTCGCTATGTTGCGATTGCGATCGCCTGCTGTGCCATCAACTCCTCTGTCCTCCTCCAATCCGCTAACGAAAGCACCCCGGCAGTGCCAAGCCTTCATGTTTGCGATCGCACAGGGTGGCTAACGATTTAGAACCTTGAGGAAATTTGCCTGGAAACTTCACGGCGGACGCTACAGCGTGAGTTATCGCTGTCGCCATAAAGGTTAGGGCCGAGTTAACGGCTGAAACGACCACATAGCAGTAATAAACATAAAAACCTTCTGCCCTCTACCGTCTGCCTTTTGCTATACGCAAAATGGTGGAGAAGGGCTGGCTACTGGCTGAGGGATAAAGCAATCGGCTCTACTACCGCCCCAATCCTCTGTGGAGCAAACTTGCGACAAGGCTGAATAAGTGGCTTTACCGAATGCTATTTGCTATAGTTCCAAAAAGAGAAAAATTCTTCGCAGAGCTGCATCTATCTAAATAGTAATAATTGTCATCGCCTGAAGCCGTGTCAAGACGTTGTTTCTGTCGTTTTTTGCAGCTACCTCACGAATGAATAAATTTTGCGATGCCTTTATCTCCTACGGACGAGCTGATAGTAAACTTTTTGCAACAAAACTTCATGGGAGATTGCTCGAAGTTGGGTTTAAGGTTTGGTTTGACCAAAATGATATTCCCCTTGGAGTCGATTTCCAAAATCAAATTGATGATGGTATCGAGAAGGGGCATAATTTTCTATTTATCATTGCTCCCCATTCGGTGAATTCGCCTTATTGCCTGAAGGAAATTGAGCTAGCGATTAAGCGCAAAAAGCGGATTATTCCGCTGTTGCACGTTGAGCAAATTAGTCAGGAAACTTGGCAGCAGAGATTCCCTCATGGTACGCCCCAAGATTGGGAAGCGTACAAAACGCAAGGGAAACATACGGTTTTTAAAAATATGCACCCGACTATTGAAAAGATTAATTGGGTGTATTTTAGAGAGGGTATAGACGATTTTGAGACTGCTTTTTCGGGCTTAATTAGTTTACTCGGTTCTCATGCCGATTATGTGGAACAGCATACCCGATTTTTAGCCAAAGACTTGGAGTGGGAACGTCATCAAAAACAAACAAGCTATCTGTTAATTGGGGAAGAACGACAACAGGCAGAATCTTGGTTGAAGATACGTTTTAAAAATGAACAACCGCCTTGTGTTCCTAGCGATTTGCATTGCGAGTACATCACCGAAAGTATCAAGAATGCCAACAACTTGATGACGCAGGTGTTTATCTCCTACGCCGATACCGATAGGGCGACGATGGAGAAGATTCGCAACAGTTTGAGGCGAGAGAGTATCACGGTTTGGACGAATAAGACGGATATTCAAACGGGGGAAGCGTTTGACGAGGCGATTAAGCGAGGAATTGAACAATAAGAATCCCTTTACGCCAGAGGAGATTGAGAGCTTGAAGAGGTGAGGGTGGGTTGCTGTTTGGGCGTGGAGTTTGATGGAGGGGTGACAATCATCATCGGAGGGGCGCGACATATCGCGCCCCTACCGTCCATCGTCATCCTTTTTGTCCACTCACCAACGAAATTAGAGATGCGTCGAAAGAATGCGATCGCTCCTATTTACACAAGTCTTGCTACTCTTATAAGTTATGCGATCGCTGTACATTGGAGAGCAGGTCGGAGTATTTCTGGAAAGCGGGTCACTACAGCTAGCACCTGATGCGCGACCTGAATCCTTACCATCAATCGATCTGCATAAAAAACAAACAAAAAACTGATAAGTAATAGAGTTGCGATCGATTATCTACTCAGATTGAACAAGACTTTTTTATAGCAAGCTAGCTGATTTATAGAGGCGTCTGACAAGATTCAAAATGTTATTGCCATACTGCGGATTTACCGACCAGCGATTATTTAACTGTTCAACAAAACGACCAATGCCACCAGAGGGTAAATAGTAAACCCGATCGCTAACTGGTGGTTTTTGCACTATCTGAGCCGAACCAGCCGCGTAGGCTTTCAATTGTTGGATATGGGCACGAACACCAATGCGAGCGCTGGGGAATGTGTCACTTTCGGAACTACCGGCCTTAAGTATACGGCCAAAGTTGTTTTGAGTGGGCTGTAAATCGTCGCCAAAGGCCAGGAAGTTAGTCTCAAAGCACATTTGAGAGAAGGTGATGTCATGATTGATGCCCTCAATTAAAGCTTCTTCAACGTAGAGTTTGGGTAAGTCCTTAAACTGGTCAGCAACTTCCTTATTGTTGGTGTTGGCTTGGACAAACTCGCTCAACTGCTCTTTTGAGGTGAGCCCCTTTCCCATAATTTGGTTGAGCTGAATCAAAACTACGGAGCGGCTAGCATTATCCCAACTGACGGAAATGCTATAGTCTTGCAGGTCAACGGCTCTAACATACACTACATTCTGGTACTGGAGACGGGGGATCACAGGAGCATCGTTCAAATCAATTCCTAGTTGTGCTGCCAGAGCTATAGGAACGTAGGCGTTCCCATTAGCCAAGATGCCCTTTTGCCTGTAAGCTTCTTGGTGGTTGAGCTTAATCCCGATCTGAGAATAGCCCCTCCACGGAGCAGGTCTCGTGCCAGATACATTACGGCTCCAAGTATCTAGTCCATCGGCAATTCCTACTGCAAAATCGCCGCGTTTGTTCTGAAGTAAAAACCTATCCAAGTCGTTGGTCAGAAAGCCTACTTCCATGACTAGGGAGGGGAGGACAATGTCACGGCAGAAGGGGAGAAACCCTACACCTTCTATTATGTCTGGCTTTGTTCCTCGCCTATCCGGTTGGGCAATACTAGAAAGGAGGGCATCTAGCAGTAACTTTGCATCTTTCTGACGCTGGACATTGTTAGCAATGTAAAAGACGGTCGCGCCTTGAAGAGCGGGATTTTGATAGGCATTGGTGCGAATTTCCAATGCCACGTCACCGCGACGACCTTGGGCATTAATCCATTTGATGGTAGAACTCATACTCAGTGCATCGGGCACAGAGAGAACATCAAAACCTCGATTTTGCAACTCTCGCACGACTAAATCGCGCAGTAATATCATCTCCTTAGCTTCAGTGGTGCCACCAACAATCATTCCTGGGTTGCGACTACTATGACCCGCATCAATAAATATTCGTCCCACCTGGCTCGTTTCCTCCAGCAATTATTGGCAAAACGACTACTGGTGATTAGCCGTCGTTTGTTTAGTTTAGTAGAGTATTTCACAAGTTCATAGCGGTATATAGAAGCTCAAGATTCTATCAGTGGGTTAGTCAATTCGTAACGGATTTATGAAATTATCGTGTAATGTTGCTGTTATGAGCAACACGAAACCTATAAAACTGCGATCGCTTTGTATACGAGAACTTCTCAAGGTATGACATATCAACTCAATCAATCAGAAGACTAAGTACAGGTCGCCGTAAAAGGGGTACGGAAATCAAGAGGCGATCGCGCTATTCTGGCAACACCTACATGGGTACATATTTTTAGTACAAATCAGTACAAAATTGCTAAAAACTTTTCTATACCGCGTAAGTCCTGATTGTGTTCAAATTAAATAATATTTAAAGTTTTGTTAAAAATGGCTGACCTGGGGGTGACACCCCTCACCCCCAAATACCATAATAAGACTAGTAGATGCACCCTGATGATCGGGAGAGTCGCCTTGGTGGCTCTCTTTTTTTTTGAAAGGATGGGCACTACTTATGGTGCAATAGTAGGAAAATATGGGTGCATAGCATAGCCGTTGAGATTAATTAACCAGCCTGATGTCTATCCAAGTCTATGGAATACCCAACTGCGGAACCTGTAAGAAGGCGTTGAAGTGGCTCGAAGATAACGCTATAGCGTATGAGTTCATTAATACAAAGGAACATCCACCAGCGCGTGAGATGATTCAACGTTGGGCGGAAGTTTTGGGGTCTAAATCGATGCGGAACACCTCTGGACAGTCCTACCGGGCGCTAGGTGACAAGAAGAACGATTGGACAGATGAGCAGTGGATTGAGGCGTTTGCTCAGGATGCAATGTTGCTCAAGCGACCGCTTCTCGTTAAGGATGGAACGGCGGTATTAGTTGGGTTTAGAGATAAAGAGGAAGCTATACGAGACAAGTTGGAGGTATAGTTACCAACGAGAGAAATACTTAATAATGTTTACCGCACAAGGGCGATCACTCTATAAATTCAGCTCATATCGCCCTCTGTCTTCCGGGTACCAGTTCAAAAAATGGATACAGCCCGATTCAGGACTAAAAGCTGTCATCAGCTAATCGGTATTTAATGAAACTTCTCCTACCACTACTTTAGGACTCACAAAGGATTAGCTACTTGTATTGCAAGTGTAGCATTTAGGTTTCAACGTCAACAATATTGAGCTTGCGCGATCGCCCTGATTACGAGAGCGCCTCTTGCCGATCGCAAGCTTATCTCTGCTAATCTACCCATTGAGAGCCTTTTGCAGAGAAGCTGTTGTTATGACTAATGCTAGAAACGTCCTTGGGGGAGAACTAGAAACCTGCTGCACATCCCCCATGACTGGATTTTACCGTGATGGAAAATGTAGCACTGGAGCGGGTGACATTGGCGCACACATTGTCTGTGCCCAAATGACACAAGAATTCCTAGCCTTTACGCAATCCAGCGGGAATGATTTGAGTACGCCAGTACCAGCCTTTGATTTCCCAGGTTTGAAACCCGGCGATCGCTGGTGTTTGTGCGCCTCACGCTGGAAGGAAGCTTTGGATGCTGGCGTTGCTCCACCGGTCGTGTTGTCAGCCACCCATGCATTAGCCCTGGAATACGTCTCGTTGGCTCAACTCAAGCAAAATGCTCTTGACTTTCCTTAATTTACCTATTTTCAGCAATCTCTAGCTGCTGTTTTATCGATTAATTTTCTCTACTTTTGGTAAGATTTTCAGCTATATCGAAAAGAGTCAGTTGATTATTCCGAAAAGACGTATTGTTCAAGTCCTACTGCTCACAGTAGGAATACTGTTGTTGAGTCCACAAACAGCAAGTGCCAATAGCTGGCCTCCCGCAGGCGTGATACTTTTAGATTTACCCTTAATTGCCTCAATTGCTAGCTTTGGCATTGGATTATTGTTCATTATTGGGGTTGAAAGCATTACTCTCGCTAAACGAGAGCATTTGAGTCGTTTTAAATGCATTCAGATATCAACTGTAGCTAACTTATTTTCTACAGTCGTTGGTTTATTTTTTGTTTTAGGCTTGGCATCTTTACCCTATGCCTCTTTGAACATTTACCTAATGCTGGGCTTATTTTTTCTCTTGTTAGGCGCACTATCAACTCATTTTTTAAAGCGAATTCACTTACAAGCTTTTAGCTGGCATCCAATAGTCTGGGGTACTTTATGGTTTTTAAGCCTATTTCTTGAATCTATACTAATTAAGTTTATTAATTCTTTGAATTGGCAAACAGTAACTGTTCCTATTTTTTCCAGTTTTAGCATAGATTTCCACACCAATAGTCTGCAAATTGTAGCTTTTGTCATTTTCCTTTCGGTGGGCTTTTTTCTGAGTCTTGTTTCAGAAGGATTCTGTATAGTGAGGTTCTTGTCTCAGCCTTCCTCAACGTTGGGAATGACTATTTTAGTGATGAATCTCCGTTCTTATGCTTACGTAGCTATTCCTATCACTCTAGGACTTTGGCTTTGGCCAAATATACACTAAATGTAATTTGAATACACATGGGCTTGAAAACCATTCAATAAAATTTATTCATCCATGCCCAAAGTCCCTAAATTGGCAAAATTAAAGAGCTGAGTATCGGCAAGGTGAGAGGGCGTAACATTCTGAATGCTATGAAATAAATTCTCCGTCCGTCCTGGATATTCCTTTTCCCAATCTTGCAATAATTGCTTAATTTGGACTCGCTGCAAGTTTTCCTGAGAGCCGCAAAGTTTACAGGGAATAATCGGAAACTGTTGAGCGATTGCATAATCCCCGATGTCTTGTTCCGAGCAATAAGCTAACGGTCGAATAACGACATGTTTGCCATCATCACTCAACAGCTTGGGGGGCATGGCTTTAAGATGTCCTCCATAAAACATATTGAGAAACAAAGTTTCCACAATATCATCCCGATGGTGACCAAGAGCGATTTTCGTTGCACCCTCTTCACTTGCTACGCGATAGAGAATGCCGCGACGCAAGCGCGAGCATAAACCGCACATGGTTTTCCCTTCAGGGATAACTCGTTGCACAATGCTGTAGGTGTCTTCTTCGATAATCCGATACGATACGCCCAGAGATTCTAAATATTCCGGTAGCACATGTGCTGGAAAACTCGGTTGTTTCTGGTCTAGGTTCACCGCTAGGATATCGAACTGCACAGGGGCTTTGCGCTGGAGGCTCAACAATAGGTCGAGTAAGGTGTGGGAATCCTTGCCACCCGATAAGCACACCATGATGCGATCGCCATCCGCAATCATGTTGTAATCATGGATAGCTTTCCCGACCAAGCGGCGTAGGTGAGTTTGCAACTTTTTGAGGGTTTTTGAGTGGTGAACCTTGATTGTGTCCATTTGACCCCCGAAGCCGATTACAAGACGTTTTCTGAACTGTGTAGACTACTTCCTACTCGTGAATGCTGCCATCGGGCATGATAGCCCCTTGCAAGCTAGCATTTTTGAGGTTGGTTTGGGTGAGGTCAGCGTTCCGTAGGTTGGCTTTACACAAATTCACCCCACTCAAATCGGCAAAACTCAGATCGACTCCCTGTAAACTCGCTTCACTCAGGTCGGTCTGGTAGGATTGATCGGAGCTACGAACGCCTAAATTGGCTCGACAAAGTTTGGCTCCATCAAGTTTAGCCCCGTGTAATAGCGCTCCACTTAGGTTGGCATAGCTCAAATTTGCCCCGATCAAATTCGCATATCCCAAATCAGTCTGTTGATCCGAGCTAGGGCGTAAGTCGGCTTCAAATAGTATGGCCTGGGAAAGATTGGCACGACTCAAATTCGCCCCCCGCAGACATGCCTTCGTCAAGGTGGTTTCTTCTAAATCAGCTTGGATTAATTTTGCACTACTCAAATCAGCCTCTCGCAACTCAACTTGGCGCAGGTTAGCTTCACTGAAGTCTGTACCCCAGAGAATGGTTTCACTCAGGTTAGCACCACTGAGATTAGCGTGAGTCAGGTTGACTTGCCCTAGCCTTGCTTCCCGCAAATCAGCCTTACTCAGATTCGCGCCACTGAGATTGGCACCCACTAAGTTGGCTTCCCGCAAATTCACCGCCGTTAAATCGACGTTGGCAAAATTTCGTTCTGCGGCGGCATATTGTCTCAGTAGTTCGTCTATCTTCATTGTTACTTCCCCTGGTTTGTGATTTTGTATAATGCCATGAGTGTATGACTTGCTCTGACTTTTTTGGGGAGTTTTTTCAGGACATACGCTACGCCGTTTTGGCCTCAATACACCATTTTTCTGGGGGTGCATGTAGCCTGTTGCGTTAGCCTTGTTCAGGTGGGTTGCTATCACCGCCCAAAAATCCCGCCCTACCGAGGGGTGAGAGCGGGTTTCATGGATTAGTCTAAAAGCAGTCCTACAGGTTTTCACTCCCACTCGATCGTGCCAGGGGGCTTGGAGGTGATATCGTAGACCACACGATTCACTCCCTTGACTTCGTTGACAATCCGGTTAGAAATAGTTTCCAACAAGTCGTAAGGCACCCGTGACCAATCAGCGGTCATGCCATCCTCGCTATTAATTAGACGCAAGACGATAGGATAAGCGTAGGTACGCTGGTCGCCCATCACCCCCACACTACGAATTGGCAACAATACGGCAAATGCCTGCCAAAAATCATGGTAGATTCCCCGGCGATTAATTTCCTGGCGGACGACGAGATCGGCATCACGTAAAATATTCAGCCGTTCGGCGGTGACTTCCCCCAGGATGCGAATCGCTAACCCTGGCCCAGGGAAGGGATGCCGATTGACAATTTCTTCGGGTAAGCCGATGGAGCGACCGACTTTGCGGACTTCATCTTTGAACAGCTTACGCAACGGTTCAATCAGCTTGAAGCGCAAGTCTTTCGGTAAGCCTCCGACATTGTGATGGCTCTTAATTTTCACCGCGACTCGTTCACCCGTTTTGGGATCGACGTTGGTGTCCGCCGACTCAATCACATCGGGGTAAAGGGTACCCTGAGCCAGATAATCAAAGGGGCCAAGGCGTCGGGACTCTTCTTCAAAGACGTTAATAAATTCGTGACCGATGCGACGGCGCTTTTCTTCGGGGTCTGTGATACCTGCGATTTGCTCGAGAAAGCGATCGCGCGCATTCACATACTCGACCGGAATGTGAAATTGCTCCTTAAAGAGTTTCAGCAATCGCTCTGGCTCTCCTTTGCGCATGAAGCCTTGGTCAATGAACATACAAGTGAGTTGCTCACCAATGGCTTTATAAAGTAAGAAGGCTAGGGTTGATGAATCAACCCCGCCAGAGAGTGCCAGCAACACCCGTTTATCCCCAACCTTCCCGCGAATTTCCCGAATTGCTTCTTCGACAAAAGCTGCCGTTGTCCAGGTGGGTTCACAGTCACAGATATGGTAGACAAAGTTACGAATCAGAGCCATTCCCCCTAGGGAATGGACAACCTCTGGATGGAACTGCACCCCATACAGCTTTTTTTCATGATGCGCGATCGCAGCACAAGGCGTATTCTCGGTATGGGCTAGGGTTTCAAACCCCTCTGGTAACATCTCACAGGAGTCCCCGTGACTCATCCACATGGTGGAACCATCGTCCACATTGGTGAGCAAATCGGTGGGATCATCAATAATCAGTGATGCCTTACCATACTCCGCCCGTTCGGCTCGCGTTACTTGACCACCGAGTTGTTGTACCATCAACTGCATCCCATAGCAGACGCCTAGTACAGGAATCCCCAGATTCCATATCTCTGGGTCTGAGTGAGGCGCACCCGCATCATAGACGGAACTGGGGCCACCAGAGAAGATAATTCCCTTCGGGTTAAGCTGTCGTAGCTGTTCGGCGGTGGTGCGATAGGAGAGAACTTCGGAGTAGACTTGAGTCTCGCGGATGCGACGAGCGATCAGCTCAGAGTATTGAGAGCCAAAGTCTAGAATGACGATCATCTGGCGATTTAACCGATCGGCCAGAGACGATGTTGATAAAGTCTCGGTGTCGTGAGATGCTTGTCCTGTCTGTAGTGTCACTGCTGCGTCCGTCATAGAAATTGTGTGATTGTGCAAACAATTCGCTGCCAAAGCCTTCCCATGAGCAGCGAATATCTATTGCGGTGAATAGATAGATTGAAACTCTAAGGTTTCTATCGTTTAAGTCTGTAGAGATTCATACAAAATTAACATAATTGCGACAATAACGCGGCACCTGTTTTGCTACGAGTGATGATTTGGCGATCGCGATCAAACAGCACACAACCGACGCGAACGTCTTGTTCGCTGTGCTTGCGGATATAGTCTTGGGAGCGAGCATCGATTGTAGACGCGATCACGCCGTAAACCTGATCCACCCAATGGCTGCCACTGGTAGCATCCAAGTCGCGCAGATACTTCAGCGCCGCTTCCGCCGTCGTACTAGCAAAAACCTCCTGTAAAACCGACGTGGGTAAACCCAGCTTAGCGCAGTGAGCCGTGAGAATTTCCATGCGTCCATCAGCGAGGTGATGGTGAGTGTGAAAAATCCCACCCGCCAGTTTAATCAACTTGC
Source organism: Allocoleopsis sp. (assembly GCF_036703385.1). Taxonomy (NCBI): domain Bacteria; kingdom Bacillati; phylum Cyanobacteriota; class Cyanophyceae; order Coleofasciculales; family Coleofasciculaceae; genus Allocoleopsis; species Allocoleopsis sp. Next base: position 27,509 of record NZ_DATNPA010000035.1, read on the forward strand.
CGTGGTAGCCAAACAACAAAATGGCAGGGACTTGCTGCAATCCCGCTTCCACCAACATTGGCCCCAGCCAATTGGCAGTTTTAATCAGTTGTTCTGGATTGATACCCAGCTGTTGCGCCAAATCCAGACCGTTTTCTCCTACACAGAATACTAAGGTTGGGTAATGGGTAATGGGTAATAGGTCATTGGGAGGTTGTTGATTATTGTTTAATTGACTGACTTTGTGTTGTAATTCCTCACGGAATGCTTCCAATTGACCGGGGGAACTTAGAGGTTGAGAAATTCCCGTCGTCCCTAGTAGGGAGAGTCCTTCTACAACGCCAAAAGCAGCATTCGAGGTACGTTCCGCCAGTTTACGCCCTTCCGGAAGAATCAGGGTCACCTGAATTTTTTCCTCCGGTGCCAGTTGACGCTTTAGATTTTCCTGGATCAATCGCTGGGCATAAACATAGATTGCGGCTTTCCCATCCGCGTTGAGCAGTCGTCCAATTCCCTCACCACCCACTAACCGCACCTGTTCGGTTTGCTGTGATTCTCCCCATTCTACTAAGGCCCAAATTGGGGTATTGCGAGTGAGATCAAGGTTATCACCCGGTTGAGAACGTGCGATCGCTAGCGCCATCCCTTCCCGAATTCCAGCCACTTGCTCGATGGGAATATTTACCGTTTCTGGAGGCTCGATTAAGTCTACTGGCACAGCATCCAACGGTTGCTTTTGATGCAACCAATGCAGGGCAGCAAGAGCGGCTGCACAGGCAAATACGGGTAAGGTGTATCCAGCGCGAGGTTGAGCAATAATCATGACTAGGGAGCCGGTCAAGTAATAGTATTTGACAAGAGAAACAAAATATGTATTCCTAGGAGCGTATGGCATACGCCCTCAATTAGATAAGTATGGGAGAACCGTAAAGTTGAGCATTTTGCAGTGCGATCGCCGCTTGAGAATAGAGGAGTCTCAAAAGTATTACCTGATTTTGAACTCAGGATTTCAAAGCAACAACGGCTTCTGGAGGGTAGCGAGTAAAATAAATCAAGAGCTACAAAGCCTACAGCTCCTGGTTAAAGATGAATTCCCCCCAATCCCCCAAACCGCCCCAACCGCCAAAAACGCTGCTGACTCAGCTAACTCAGGCTGTACAGACCATTCAAGCCAGAGTTAACTTTAATGCATTGGCGCTCAAGCCTAATGCCAGAGTACCAGAACTGTTGGTACAAGATGCCGGTGCGGCTAAAGCCGAAGTCTATCCCCTCTTGGGAGACCGATACTTGCTGGGACGCAGTTCTAAATCCTGCGACATCGTCGTGCGCAACCCAGTGGTCAGTCAGATTCATCTGTCTTTAGAACGCTATGGGCGGCGTCAGAGAAACTTTATCATCAAAGACGAAAACTCCACCAATGGAATTTATCGGGGCAGGCGTCGCCTCTCTTCCCTAGTCCTGCGTCACGGTGACATCCTTACCATCGGTCCACCCGAATTAGCTGCCGCAGTACGGTTGGAGTATGTCGATCCACCCCCTTGGTATATCCTGGCGATTCGTTACATCCTTTATGGTGTGGGTGGATTAACGGTTTTGTTGGTACTCATCATTGGCGTTGAGTGGCTAAAAGTACCGGTGCGACCTCTGCCACTCGGAGTTCATGGGCCAGTCGTAATTTCTGCCGAGGATGGAACGTACCTGCGTGAACCCCGAACAACAGCTCACCTTGAACTGCAACGGTTATCAGACTTTTCCCCCTACCTGCCCAAGGCCGTGATCGCTTCAGAAGACAGCCGCTATTACTGGCACTTTGGCGTAGACCCTTATGGAATTTTACGAGCATTGGTGACCAATTTTCGGGGCGGCGGCATTCGCCAAGGGGCGAGTACCTTAACGCAACAGGTGGCTCGGAGTTTGTTTACTGACTATGTCGGACGGGAAAATAGTGCCGGCAGGAAACTCCGGGAGGCCGTGGTCGCGATGAAACTGGAGACGTTCTATAGTAAGGATGAGATTTTAAAGGTTTATTTAAACCGCATCTACTTGGGAATTAATGCGTTTGGGTTTGAGGATGCGGCTCAGTTTTATTTCGACAAGTCTGCGAAGAATTTGAACCTTTCAGAAGCCGCAACGCTGGTAGCGATTTTGCCAGCCCCGAATCGGTTTAATCCGATTCAGGATTACAATACGGCATTGGGATTACGCAATCGTGTAATCACTCGGATGCGTGCCTTAGGGCTGATTAACCAGCAAGAGGCCAACGAGGCAAGGCGATCGCGAATTGAAGTCAGCCCCAAAGCGCGTGCATTCCTCGCTAGCACTAAGGCACCCTACTTCTACAGCTATGTCTTCGAGGAACTTCGGGAGTTACTCGGAGAAGACTTGGCTCAAGAAGGAAACTTTATTGTCGAAACGTCTCTTGATCTAAACACTCAAGCCAAAGCGGAAGCGGCGCTACGTTCCTTTGTGAGTAACGAGGGGTCTCGCTTGAGATTCTCTCAAGGGGCATTGGTCACCCTCAATACGAGCAATGGGGCAATTCGCGCCCTCATCGGGGGTGTAGACTACCAACAAAGTCAGTTTAATCGCGCTACCCTAGCCAAGCGACAACCGGGCTCTACGTTCAAACTCTTTGACTACACTGCCGCATTAGTGCAAGGCATCCCAGCCTCAAAAACCTACTCCTGTGCCCCCGCCTACGGATTGCGGGGTTGCGAACGTTCGGGTGGTGAGGTTAGTATGTACACCGGCATAGCGCAATCGGAGAATGTAATTGCCGTTCGGGTTGCGATGGATGCGGGTTTGGATAATGTGGTGCAGACAGCGAATCGCCTGGGTATTCGCTCAGAACTCAAGCAGGTTCCCCGATTAGCGATCGGTCAAAGCGAAGTTAACGTTTTGGAAATTACCGGTTCTTATGCGGCGATCGCTAATCGCGGTTTCTGGAACCGTCCCCATGCCATCAAACGAATTCTCGACAGTGGTCAATGTAAAGACAAGAACGACCGAAGCACCTGTCGGATCATTTTCGACTTTTCTCAAAGTACCGACAAGGGTGTGCAAGCCGTCTCCCCCCAAATCGCAGATACGATGACCACTCTGCTTCGGGGTGTTGTGCAAGGAGGGACAGGTCGTTCCGCTGCGATCGCACCAGATGTGGCGGGGAAGACGGGTACGACTGACCGAAATGTTGACCTCTGGTTTATTGGCTTTGTTCCGAGTCGTCAGTTGGTTACCGGGATTTGGCTCGGTAACGATAACAACTCTCCAACTAGCGGGAGTAGTGCTCAAGCTGCTCAGTTGTGGGCTAACTATATGCGTCAGGTTGTGCAGTAACCTATTCCCAGAAGGTAGATTTTGTCAACCTTGAGGCGAAAAGGCAGAAGTTGATGAAAAAGAATAAATTGTCTGTACCAAGGTCAACAGACAATTTCTTGCAATCACGTCGTTTCCGCTTATCTTTTCTCTACTCTGTGCCGATTGGGGTGTTAGGAGGATTAATTGGTTTAGGGGGTGCGGAGTTTCGATTACCAGTCCTTGCTGGCATTTTGGGTTATTCAGTACGGCAGGCTTACGCTGGGGGTAATTTTAAATATTTCCGCGTTTCGGGTTTTTTACAAAGCCAAATTGCAAAATCAATAACCTAGTGGAACATAGCATACAGTAAGGGCACGGCAATGCCGTGCCCCTACAAACAATGTGTTTCCATTCAATTAGTTTCCCCAGCGAGTGGGGACTGGCATCCGATTTAACGGTGAACAGGGCATAGAAGTAGTTTCCATTCAATTAGTTTCCCCAGCGAGTGGGGACTAGAAATTGATAAAGCTTTATTGTTTACTGAAGATGTAAGTTTCCATTCAATTAGTTTCCCCAGCGAGTGGGGACTCCTCTATTTAAAACCTTTGCCCCGCCTAGTGTCCAGAAGCCGTTTCCGACGCTCACCAATTTTTCCCTGGCAATTCTGGCAAAACTCCCTGAAAAAATCGCTGAAACCCATCCAGGAAAAGCGACCGACGCTCACAACGATAGAATCAGCCTTTCAGCCCTTTTGCTTGAGCGTCGGCTACCTCATGATACAACGCATCAGATAACCACGCTCCCAGGCGCTTGTGTCATATCTGTCCCCACTCCCCAAGTTTTCACCTGTCCCCACATCTGCCGCGACAAGGGATAAAACCGCACACTGTCTTCTTTGATTTTCACCTGTTTCTTCAACCGAGAGTACAGTTCAAAAACATCTTCTAGTGCTTCGCATAGGTACGGCTTCCAGCATTGAAGGCCACTTCGTATTATTGGACTGTCGCCAGCTTTTGGAAAAGGGGCAGAAGTAGCTCGACATCGAGCAGAAAAATCGTTAAGGGTGTTCCTTGCTGAGGAATAACGGCAACATGGCTAGCGACTTCTAAGGTATCCGCACGGCGATAGGATTCTGGTAACACTCGGAACATGGATAAGGGCACTTCGATTAAGACAGGAGTGTTCGCCACGGGAATGCCATAAAATTCACCTGTTTGACTTTGCACGATCGCAAGATAACCGCCGGAATCAGAGATTGAACTGCTTTTGAAAAATTGCCAATTTAGGTCTACAACGGTGACTTCGCGATCGCCCATGTGGGCAATCCCCACATGATTGAGTCCGCTACTGTAAACAGGGGTGCGATCAACTACTTT
>NZ_DATNPA010000036.1:0-9419 GCF_036703385.1 Allocoleopsis sp.
TTGCAGTTGGGCAGCATCTTGCTGTTTGGCTAACGTTTCAGCAAGTTTGGCAATGCGATCGCTCATTGTTTATATTGGGGGTTTGGACATGTTGGTGGACCGATCGAGCGTATAACCGTCTTCTTGGCGGCACCCATCTTAACGTTCCTGGTTCGTAAACGCCAACCTGCTTTCCAATGGACACTGGCTGGCACAATCTGCTTTGCCTTAGCCTTGTTCGTTGTTTTTCTGGTGTTTACAGAACCAATGAATTGGGAGATCTTTCAATGGACTCCTCAATCCGTTCCTGCAAACTGGATGCAAGTTCGCAACCAGTGGGAGTATTCTCATGTTGCACGCTTTGTCTTCCAACTGATTGGGCTGTGTGCGCTCCAGGTTTCACTGCTAGTTGAAACTCCAATTGGGCGATCGCGCCATCCAGTCACTCCTGAAGTTGCCCAATTAACCAGCCGCTAGAGGGAGACTCTACAACCATGACAGGCATACAAACGTGGCGATTTATTACCCTCATGCTTGCTTTCCTGAGTCTCAGTCCATCAATGGCGCACTTACTGGAGATGCCCCAACGGATGAAGTTTGACCAGCAGCTTTGGGTGCAAGTCACAGTGTTTGAAAATGTTTACCGCTTGTTTGGCTCTGTTGGTGCAGTGTTTGAAGTTGGTGCAATTCTGGCGGCGATCGTGCTGACTACTTTAGTTCGTAAGCATCGTTCGGGGTTCTACTGGACTTTGGCTGGAACCCTACTTTTGGTACTGGCACTTGTGAGTTGGATACTGTTTGTAGCACCGATGAATGCTGAGTTCGCGCAATGGCTGACGAATCCAGTTCCCGTAAATTGGACACGTTATCGAGATCAATGGGAATATGCTCATGCCACTAATGCTGTGATCAAGCTTCTGGCACTCAGTTTACTGGTGCTTTCTGTGTTGATTGAAGTACCCAGGAAGCAAACTATCGATTATTCATAAGCCAACGTCAGGTTGGAAGGTAGCTACAGACAGAGGTGTTTGCAGGCAAAGATACACAAATATCGATGGGGATGGTCATCGGTGTTGGTATTGGTGTTGCGATCGGTGCGGCAGTTGCAACAGATTGGATTGAAAAAAGGAGATGGGGATGGTTACACAATCAAAAACATTTACCGCTTCTGAAATTGGGTTAATGCGTGGATTTCCACCCCCGCCAGACAAACGAGTCACACACGATAACCAACTCTTAAGTCCCTACACTCGCTGGAGTTTTCAAAATTCACTGAAGCTGAACTGTGCAGCGGAAGTATGGCGCGGCAATCAGCCTGTCGCTGAGATGGAATATGCGTTGCGTGATCTCCATAATGTCAGCTATCAGGATTGGTCAGGGGATTGGCTCACCTTTGACGACATGATTGAACTCAGCTACACCGATGGCATTGTCGTTTTACATCACGGCAAAATTATCTATGAACGCTATTTGAACGGAATGCAACCACACACGCTACACGCCTGGGCATCAGCTAGTAAATCGATGACTGGAACGATCGCATTGATGCTGGCTCATGAAGGTTTATTCGATCTGGATGAAGCGATCGTGACCTACTTACCAGAGTTGCAGCACAGCGGTTTTGGCAATGCGACTGTACGGCAAGTCATGGAGATGACGACGGCTGTTACCTATGCGGATACAAGCGGCAATACAGAGAATATGGTGACAGAGAACTGGCAATATGCCATTGCGATGGGCTGGCACCCCAAACCAGTCGATTACACCGGACCAGAAACCTGCTATGACTTGCTGCCGACTATGAAAAAAGAGGGAGAGCATGGGGTTCGATTTACCTATCAAACTCCCAATACGGATGTCCTGGCATGGCTGATTAAACGCTTATGCAATCAGTCTCTCGCAGAGGTCATGCAGGAGCGAATCTGGTCAAAACTGGGAGTCGAGCGAGATGCATTTTGGCTCGTCGGTCCCGCCGCAGTTGAGACGGCTGGATCGGGGTTGATCACAACGCTACGAGATATGGCACGGTTTGGACAGATGTTGCTGCAAAAAGGACAGTTCAACGGTCAGCAAATTGTACCGCGTGCTGTGATTGAAGCGATTGAACAGGGGGGAGATCCAGATGCCTTTGCGCGTGGGCCCGCAGCCAGCCCAATGAGTGAAGGGTACTCCTACCATCATCAATGGTGGATGGCACCTCGGACTGACGGAGCTTACTATGCTCTCGGTTACGCTGGTCAGCATCTCTATATTCAGCCAAAGGCACAACTTGTGGTCGCTAAGTTTGCCTCCTATCCCGTATCCGCACCCAATGGCGAAGAATTTTACAGTGCATTTGCCGCGTTCCCATCTCTGGCAAAAGCATTGACGTAACGACAAATGGAGCTTCAACACAAAAGTTCACCAGAACAGTGGAGGTTGCCCTTGACAGATCAAAGTAGTACATTTAACCTATTAGTTAATTAACTGCGCGGTTAAATTTCAAGTGCCTACGGATTCTCTGAGTGTCACCCTTGCTGCCCTTGCTGATCCCACCCGTCGGGCAATCCTGGCACAACTCGCTCAGGGAGAAGCCACCGTCACAGAACTCGCTGAACCCTTTGAGATGAGTCTACCCGCCGTTTCCAAGCACCTCAAAGTGTTGGAACGTGCCCATTTGATCACCCGCAGCCGAGATGCACAATGGCGACCCTGCCGCCTTAATCCAGAACCGTTGAAGGATTTAGCAGATTGGCTGGAACACTATCATCAATTTTGGGAACACAGTTTCGATCGCCTGGACGAATATCTACAAGAGTTACAGGCAAAGGAATCACAACAAGATGGCAGAGAATAAGCGATCGCATCGATTGCACGAGTCAATGCCATTGTTACCCCTCCTAATTTAGGTGAACGCTATGCAAAAAATCGTTCCTTGTTTGTGGTTTAACGGCGACGCAGAGGAAGCGGCTGAGTTCTATGTCTCGCTGCTGCCAGATTCGCACATCGATCGTATTTTGAAGTCTCCCGCTGATACGCCGAGTGGACCCGCCGGAATGGTCTTGACTGTGGAATTCACGTTGGCTGGTATGCAATACGTGGGGTTAAACGGCGACCCACAGTTTCCGTTCACTGAGGCCGTGTCGTTTCAAATCCATTGTGATGACCAACCTGAAGTCGATCGCCTATGGGCTGCGATCGCAGAGGGTGGATCGGAGGTCGCCTGCGGATGGGTCAAAGATCGGTGGGGACTTTCCTGGCAGATCGTACCCAGGCAGATGATCGAATTACTCAACGACCCCGACACAGCCCGTGCCCGACGTGCCCAGGAGGCGATGATGCAAATGGTCAAGATCGACATTGCCACGATTGAGCGTGCAGCAGACGGCATCAGCTAGGAGAAATTCAATATTACAGCAAGATCAAGCGATCGCGGCTCAAATAGAACTGGAATGTGGGTAACACGCGGGAGGAATTATGTCTAGAAAAATCTTTGTCAATCTACCTGTCAAAAATCTGAAGCAGTCCATCGACTTTTTCACAAAACTTGGCTTCAGTTTCAACCCTCAGTTCACCGATGAAACGGCGACTTGCATGATTGTGAGTGATGACATCTTTGTGATGCTCTTGACTCACAATAAATTCAAATCCTTCACACCCAATGCCATTCCTTCACACCCAATGCCATTTGTGATGCGACGAAAAGCACTGAAGTGTTAGTGAGTTTGTCGAGTGAAAGTCGAACTGCTGTTGATGACATCGTGAGTAAGGCGATCGCAGCTGGCGGCACAACCTACACCGAACCGCAAGATCACGGATTTATGTACGCTCACGGGTTCCAAGATTTAGACGGCCACATTTGGGAAATTGTTTACATGGAACCTGATGCAGGGAATTAAGTTAGATGAGAAAGATTAGCGGACTTGCTCTAATTACGATTGGCTTGCTGCACAGTCTGACTGCATTAATCATGCCAGGAATGATCGGCTTTAGGGGGATCTGGCAGGAAATTGCTGAAGCTGGTGTATTCGATGCAGTCAAGCCGGAATCTCTTCGCATCTGGGGTTACTACTGGTTTCTTGTACCAGGATTTTTCCTAATCCTCTATAGTTTTCTGTGTCACTGGATTGAACATCAATTAGATCGCCCCTTACCCTGGTTTACAGGTTGGGGGCTTCTGGTGACTACTTGTTGGGTGCATCCCGCTGGATATCGATAGCGGCCTCTGGTTGGTGCTCCTGGTCGCCATTAATATGATCGTGGCATCGCAACGCGCTCCACAATCGAAGCAATCAGATGTGGTTTGAAGTAACGGTTGCAGTAAATGTAGCCTGTTTAAGTAAAAAGAGTAATCCAGAAATTTTTACACCAGTCACCCCATTTAATGGAAAAACAACATGGTTGCTAAAGACAGAGAGACAATCGCCACATCGGAACGTGAACTCACAATTACTCGTGTGTTTAATGCACCCCGGAGTTTAGTGTTCAAAGTTTGGACTCAACCAGAACACTTCTCCCGCTGGTTAGGTCCAAAGGATTTTACGACCATCGGTTGCCAAATGAATGTGCAGGTTGGCGGGATGTATCGAGCCTGTATTCGCTCTCCCGAAGGCAACGACCATTGGATGCAAGGCGTGTATCGCGAAATCACTGAACCAGAACGCTTAGTTTTTACTTTTGCCTGGGAGGACGAAAATAACCAACCTAAACATGAAACGCTGGTCACTGTCACATTTGAGGAACACGACAACAAAACGTTGATGACCTTCCAGCAAGCCATCTTTGAATCGATTGAATCGCGGGATTCTCACAACACAGGTTGGTCAGAATGTTTCGATCGCCTTGCGACCTACTTAACAGCACTTTGAGGAAAGAAAAATGAAATCCAATCCCATTGTTTGGTGTGAAATTTATGTACAGGACATGGAGCGGGCAAAGAGTTTTTACGAGTCTGTGTTTCAGATGAAGCTGGAGAAGCTTGAAAGTCCTGGAATGGATATGTGGACATTTCCAATGGCTATGGATGAGGTTGGCGCTTCTGGCGCATTGGTTCAGATGGAAGGAGTTAAGCCCGGTGGGAGTGGCACGATACCCTATTTTCACTGTGATGAGGTTGCTATAGAACTAGAGCGTGTCGTTGCCGCTGGTGGCCAAATCCAACAGCCAAAAATGTCAATCGGCCAATATGGATTCATGGCTTTGATTGTCGATACAGAAGGAAATACGATCGGTCTACATATGCCACCCAATGAGATGAAGTGAGAAACGCATGACCTACATCGACTGCTATCTCGCTCCGGTTCCTCGCGAGAACAGAGCCGCCTATGAAGAACTGGCGAAGATCTCAGCGCAGATTGTGAAAGAGGCTTTATGGCTGATGACCCAAAGATTGTGAATATGAACGATCTGGAATGGAAAGACGCAACCTACTCTGAACACTACACAGGTTGGTCAAAACGATTGACTCCTTCAATGGATCGCAAGCAAGGACATATTGGTATCGTAGTCGAACAGTTGAAGCCAAAATCACTTTCTTGTCCCTTCCACTATCACGCGGAGTTTTCCAATGATTCCCATCATCACCGCTTTTGAACAGTCGCCCGATCGCGGACAGGGGCTGGCGCGTGACATGCCCGTGCGCTGGGCGTTTGAAGAAGTGGGACAACCTTATGACGTTCGCCTTGTCTCTTTCAGTGCAATCAAGGAAAGTGCCCATCGATCCCTTCAGCCTTTTGGACAGATTCCTACCTATGAAGAAGGCGATCTCGTCTTGTTCGAGTCGGGCGCGATCGTGTTCCATATCGCAGAGCGCCATGCGGGTCTGCTGCCGAACGATGCGAACGCCCGGTCACGCGCGATCGCATGGATGTTTGCCGCGCTCTCCACGGTGGAGCCTGTGATCGTTCAACGTGAAGTCTCTGTGTACTTAGAGCGCGACAAGACCTGGCACGAGGAACGCCTGCCGATCGTCGAGGATCGCATCCGCATCCGACTGGACGACCTTTCCGCTCGGCTCGGCGCTGGCGAGTGGCTCGATGGGGCGTTCAGCGCTGGTGATCTGCTGATGGTGCAGGTGCTACGCAGGCTGGGCGGATCGGGCATTCTGGACGACTATCCGAACCTCGTCGCTTATGTCGCCCGCGGCGAAGCTCGCCCTGCTTATAAACGGGCTTTTGCCGCTCAATTAGCTGTTTACACTGGCGAGCCACCGATCGGCTAATTGCTGCCCATTCTGGGATTGAGGTCGTTCATGATGCTGTTGCTTTGTAGGAGAAAAATAATTATGGAATTCAACCCAAACAACAATGTTGTTAAACTTTGTCTTCAAGGTATGAGCATGGAAGAAAAAGGCAAACCTGAAGAAGCAAGTAAACGATTTCTTCAAGCCTGGAACGAAGCGACATACGACTTTGAAAAATTTATTTCAGCTCATTATGTCGCCCGACATCAAAAAGATGTTTTCGATAAATTAAAATGGCTCGAAACGGCTTTGCAGTTTGCATTAAAAATAAATAACGACTCTGTTAAGAGTGCTTTCCCTTCTCTATATTCAAACATTGCTAAATGCTATGAGGACTTAAGCGACCCTGACAAGGCAAAAAAGAATTATGAATTAGCAACTTCGTTTAAGGATAAACCTTCTGACAAAGGCCCTTTTTATCATGGGACGAAGGCAGATTTGCAGGTTGGTGATTTCCTGACAGCAGGGGGCAGTTCTAATTACAAATCTGAACTCAAAATGAATCACATTTATTTTACAGCCCTTGTTAATGGAGCGGGACTAGCTGCTGCATTAGCAAAAGGCGATGGACGTGAACGTGTTTATATCGTTGAACCGACAGGGAGTTTTGAAAATGACCCGAATGTTACAGACAAAAAATTTCCGGGCAATCCGACACGCTCATATCGCTCCCAAGCGCCATTAAAAATCGTTGGCGAAGTAACAGATTGGGTGAGACAAACACCTGAGGAAGTTCAAAAATGGCGTGAAAAGTTGGCTAATAATAAGGGAGAAATTATTAATTAATTTCTGAGGTGATAATGCTCTGTCCAACATTAATTCTCGAAATGACTGAACATAGCGCATGGCGGATTTCATTGGCTCACAAAATCGCTCCTGCTTTCACGGCTAACCCCGCAGTCGAAGCATGTTTTGTATTTGGCTCGGCGGCATTGGGGATTTCAGACCAGTATTCTGATCTTGAATTAGCCTTTGTCTGGTCACAACTGCCGTCCGCTGAAGAATTACGAACCACAGCACAAAATGTTGGTGTGGAAGGCTGGGAAATTGAGCCGTATGGGGAAGCAAAGCAGAGATGGTTAGAGCAGTTTTACCTGTACGGCATGAAAGTCGAAGCGGGTCATTGGACACGCGAAATGATAGACAACATTGTGATTGATGTTGTTGAGCGTTACGATGTGTCGCAATACGGACTTGTGTTTGAGAAACAAGCGATCGCATTTCATCTTCAACGCGCAGTGGTTCTTCAAGGCGAAAACATCATTAGACAGTGGCAAACTCAGCTTTCTCCTTATCCTGAAGAACTTGCAGTTGCGATGGTTCAAAAGCATCTGAATTTCCGCCCGTTTGATGGTCAACACATCTTGACGGATCGCCTTGAGATTCCCATGCTATACGAGAACAAATGCGCCATTGTGCGAAGGCTACTCAATATACTGTTTGGGCTGAACCGCATTTATCATCCCGGCTTCAAGTGGACACGCTACTGGGCTGAAGAAATGAGCATCAAACCGTCCAGTTTTTTCAATCGGCTAGAGCGTGTTTTTCAAGCTGATGCTGTAAGCGGAATTCATGAGCTACGCCAACTTGTTGAGGAAGTTTTCGATCTTGTGGAAAGGACATTACCCCAAGTTGATCTCAAGCAGCAGCGAGAAACGTTCGATCGACTTAATCCGAGGTGGACATTGCCTGTCGATCGTTAACTGAGCGTTAATCCAAAATAGTCCAACAATCCTTGTGCACCGACCGTTTAGAGTCTTTTCGTTCAATCAGCCAGTCAGAACGTCTGGCACGGTGGTGGGGGCAGATAGTTTTACCAATACTTGTAAACTAATAAAGTTCCTAATTTTATTGAAGATATAGCACTTGTTCCTTTCACTGACTATTCTTCCTCGATTTAGCCCCTCGTGATGTAGGATTTTCTTAGATAAGTTCCGACACTGCTCATTACCGGAACTTGTTTGAGGCAATCGGGAGCGTCTAAATGAAGCGAAATTGGGAAGTCAAGGAGTTAGTTGAGTATTGAACTTTACTCTCATCTGAATTGGCACTGTTAGGTTCCAAAACTGGTGCAACACGCCTTGGCTTTGCTGTCTCATTGAAATACTTTCAACTTGAGACTAAATTTTCCGCCAAGAAACCTGACATCCCTTTCCTAGTACTGAGCCACCTAGCTGCTCAGGTTAATGTACCATCTGAAGAGTATCAAGAATACGACTGGCACACACGGAGCAGTAGATATCACCGCCATCAAATTCGTGAGTATTTTGGTTTTCGCGCTTGTGTCGCAACAGATATAAAAACACTTTTTGACTGGTTAGTTAAGAAAGTTCTGTCCCAGGAAGCCGACCTAGAACATTTAAAACAGATAGTGGCAGAGCGTTTTCTCAATCTTAAGGTTGAACCACCAACGGACGGCAGAATTGAACGTCTAATTCGTTCTGCTATCCACACCTATGAAACCAACTTTTTTCAGACCATTCACTTGCATCTATCGGCTGAAAGCCGCACGGGTATCGATATTCTTTTAGACACTAGCGATTTGGAAGAGGAAAACTCCACTAAACCCTCTCTGTTTCAATATCTCAACTCCGAGCCGGGACGGGCTAGTTTAGATAACTTACTAAGCGAAATTATCAAACTAGAACATCTGAGAAAGATTGGCTTACCTGACAAGCTATTTGCCAACGTCTCTCCCAAAGTCCTACAGAATTATGCCCGTCGTGCTGCAACTGAACCACCACGAGAAATACGTTCGCATCCTGAACCGATTCGTTATACTTTGGTCGCAGCTTTTTGTTGGTTACGAATGAGGGAAGTAACTGACAACTTAGTTGACTTACTCATCCAAATCGTACACGGCATCGGTACTAGAGCCGAAAAGCGGGTGGACGCTCAACTAGTGAAGTGGCGTTCGCCTTCTGTCACCTGTTGGGATTCGAGTTGATGCCTCGTCTAAAAGCAATCGGGCGGCAGAAACTCTATCGTCCTGAAGTTGGGATGAGTAATTCCTCTCCCAACCTACAGCCCGTCCTGACCCGTCCCATCAATTGGGAGCTGATTCGTCAGCAATACGACCAGATGGTTAAATATGCAACAGCATTACGTCTGGGAACAGCAGACCCCGAAGCAATTTTGCGGCGATTCACCCGTGCCAATGTTAAGCATCCCACCTATCAAGCATTGGGAGAGCTAGGAAAAGTAATCAAGACCATCTTTT